>DAIOHA010000001.1:0-2854 GCA_036744955.1 Thermoleophilaceae bacterium
TCAACACCGAGGACTCCTACGGACGCGGACCGCTCGAGCGCCGCGTCACCGCGGTCCGCGGCCGCGTACGCTCCGGCAACTCGGGCGGGCCAGTCGTTGACGGCTCGGGCGAGGTCGTGACCACGGTGTTCGCCGCCTCGGCGTCGGGGAGCCGGTCGGGCTATGGCGTGCCGGCGAGCATAACCCGCGGCGCGCTAGCCCGCGCCGGCGAGCGGGTCGACACTGGGCCCTGCGCGGGCTGACCGGCGCTTCCGCGACGTCCGTGCCGCGGCGCCGCCCGGGCTCTACAGTGCAGCGCCACATGGGAAAGACGCTCGTCATCGCCGAGAAGCCGTCGGTCGGCCGCGACCTCGCCGCCGCACTGCCGGGGACGTTCAAGTCGAGCCGCGACAAGTCGCATCTCGTGGGAGACGAGTACGTGATCTCGTGGGCGGTGGGCCACCTCGTGGGGCTCGCGCCGCCCGACGACTACGACCCGAAGCTCAAGAAGTGGCGCTTCGCCGACCTCCCGATCGTGCCCGAGCGCTTCAAGCTCGTGCCCAACGACGAGCGCGCCAGAAAGCAGCTGTCGGTCCTCCACCGCCTCATGCGCGACGACGAGACCGAGCTGATCGTGAACGCGTGCGACGCCGGCCGCGAGGGCGAGCTCATCTTCGCCTACGTGCTCGAGACCGCGGGCGTCGACAAGCCGGTGCGGCGGCTGTGGCTCTCGTCGATGACGCGCACCGCCATCCGCGAGGCGTTCGAGCACCTCCGCGACGGCGAGGACATGAAGCTGCTCGAGGCGGCGGCGCGGTCGCGCTCGGAGGCCGACTGGGTCGTGGGCATGAACGCGACGCGCGCGGCCTCTATCCGGCTGCGCGCGGCGTTCGACGGAGCCGTCTCGCTCGGCCGCGTGCAGACACCGACGCTCGCGCTCGTGGTCCGGCGCGAGCAGGAGATCCGCGACTTCAAGCCGGAGCCCTACTGGCTCGTCGAGGCGGCCTTCGCCGCGACCGGCGAGCGCCTGTACTCGGGTCGTTACCTCGGCGGCCGCCGGGTCAGCGAGGAGGACGCCGTGCGCATCGTGCGCGACTGCCTCGGCGAGGACGGTGCTGGCCGTCCCGGTGAGATTACGAAGCTCGAGAAGAAGGAGGAGCGCGAGCGCCCGCAGCTCCTCTACGACCTGACCTCGCTCCAGCGCCACGCGAACACGCTGTTCGGGTTCTCGGCACGGCGGACGCTCGCGGCCGCCCAGCGGCTCTACGAGGAGCACAAGGCGATCACTTACCCGCGCACGAACTCGCGCTTCCTGACCGGCGACCTCGTGGCCGAGATCCGCCCGACGGCCGAGCTCGTCGGCAGGGCCGCGCCCGAATACGCGCGTGCCGCGGGCTACGTCGCGGACCTCGAGAGGCTGCCGCTCGGCCGCGTGGTGAACGACGCCAAGGTCGAGGACCACCACGCGATCATCCCCACCCGCTCCGAGCACGCGCTCGGGCGCATGGGCGAGGACGAGCGACGCGTGTACGACCTCGTGGCCAAGCGCTTTCTCGCCGTCTTCCACCCCGAGGCGGTGTACGAGCGCACGCGCGTCGAGACGACGGTCGCGGCCGAGGGGGACGGCGACGGGCACGTTTTTCGCACGGGCGGGCGCGTCCTTCTCGAGGCCGGCTGGCGCGCCGTATACGGCGAGGAGGCGCGCGGACCGGGCGAGAGCCGCTCGGAGGACGACACGGGCGGCGACCAGCTGCTGCCCCGGCTCGAGCAGGGCGAGGCGGTCGATACGCGCTCGGTCGAGTCGCTGCGCAAGGAGACCCAGCCGCCGCGGCGCTTCAGCGAAGCGTCGCTGCTTGCGGCCATGGAGACGGCGGGCAAGGAGATCGACGACGCCGAGCTGCGCGAGGCGATGAAGGACTCGGGGATAGGGACGCCGGCCACCCGCGCGACGATCATCGAGCGCCTGATCGACGTGGGCTACATCGAGCGCGAGGGCCGCGCGCTGCACGCGACCGAGAAGGGCATGCAGGTGATTGGCCTGCTCGGCGAGCACCCGCTCACCTCGCCCGAGCTCACCGGCGACTGGGAGCGGCGGCTCGGCCTGATAGAGCAGGGCGAGGACTCGCGGCCGGCGTTCATGCAGGACATCGCGAAGTTCACCACCGACACGGTCGCCGAGCTCGACAAGCTCAAGGACGTGAAGATCGAGCGCGCCAACCTCGGCCCTTGCCCGATCTGTGGGCGCGAGGTGCGCGAGAACCGCAAGGGCTACTCGTGCTGGTCGCGCGAGGACCCGGGCTGCGGCTTCGTGGTGTGGAAGCGCAAGGCGGGCAAGACGCTCACGCCGTCGATCGTCAAGGAGCTGATGGATAGCGTGCGCCGCGCCAAGGAGGCCGGACAGGAGCCGCCTGTGGGCCGGACGGAGAAGCCGGTCACCGGCTTCAAGGGCCGCTCGGGGCGCAGCTTCCGTGCGCGGCTCAAGCTCGAGCAGGACCCCAAGACCGGCAAGTGGCGCGCCGACTTCGACGAGGAGTGGGCGCGCGAGCCACGACCCGACGGCGCGGGCGAGCAGGCGGGCGCGAGCGGGGCGGAGGGCGCCGCTACGGCCGCCGACGGCGACGCGGGGGACGGCGACCGGTCCGCGGGGGACGGAAAGCGCGCCGCCGGGCCTGGGCCACGCGGCGGCCGGGGCGGTCGTGGCCGCGGCGGCGCGAACGGCGCCGCCCGACGCGGCGGTGCGGCCGCCGGCACGGGCCGCGGACGCCGCGGCGCCTCGCGCTCGTCTTAAGCTCTCAGCGCGCGGGCGCGAGCTCCTCGTGCCCGGTGTCGGCGAGCGGGTGGGCGAGCTGCGGCGGGCGCCCGTCCTCGACGACGG
>DAIOHA010000001.1:2864-25929 GCA_036744955.1 Thermoleophilaceae bacterium
TCGGGACCCCCACCGTGGGCGGGGATCGCGGTCAGTGGAGGGGGCGCTTCTGCCCCGGCCAGTAGGGCCCGCCGGGACGCTCGGGAAGGAAGGCGGGCGCGTACACCCAGTTGCCGGTGTTGAGCAGACGCGTCTCCCCACGCCCGGCGCCCGCGGGCACGGTCCATCCCTCGACGTCGTTCGCCAGGGGCCCGGCGCGGTGGGTGTGGCCGAATATCACGTACTCGGCCTCGACCCCGAGCCGGTCGATCACCTCGGCCATCGCCCGGAGCCCCGCCCGGCGCAGCGCGCGCCCCGACAGGTCCGCGTCGAAGGGGCCGAGGCCTAGCCGGTTGAGCGCGCGGACGGCGGCGGGCACGGCGAGCTCGAGCGCACGGTCGCCGGCACCGACCTGACGCGGAGCGGGCCGCGCGGCGGCCGGCGCCGCGTCGCCCGGCTTCGCTTGGCCATCGTCCGTGCGCGTCATCGACCCGGACGGCGGCGGATCGTCGCCCGCCGGCCGCTGGGCGAGGCGCTCGTAGACGCGGATCGACAGGTCACCGCGACCGGCGCGGCCGAGGGCCACGCCCGCGAGCCCGACGCGCTCCGAGGCGCGGTAGACCGGCGCCGCGATGCGCTCGTAGTCGGCGGGCGATGAGCCGGGGCCCGGGGGCCCTCCCTGAAGGCGGGCGGATATGGCCAGGGCCAGGCACTCGACCATGGGGATCGGCGAGTGGACGTCCATGAAATGACCGTGGGTCGCGTAGACGCCCGGAGCGAGCCATAGGCCCGGGTACGCAAGCTCGAGGCGTGCGGGCCTGAGCTCGTCGGCGAGCCGCGCGAGCGGGTCCGGCGAGACCGGTCGGGCGCGTGCCTCGAGCGACCGCAGTAGCTCCGGCCCGCCGACCGCCGCGGTCACGCGCGCCGCGAGCGAGTGGTCGTGGTTGCCGGGCACGATCATGAGCTCGCCGCCGTCGCCGAGCGCTCCGGCGAGGTCGGCGAACAGGGGGCGGGCGAGCGCGAGGATGTCGGTCAGGGATCGCTCGCGGAGCTCGAAGACGTCGCCGAGGAGGACGATGCGATCGGCGCCCCGGGCGACCTCCACGAGACGCGCGCGGACCTCGGGCTGGCGCGCCACGTCCGTGCCGGCGCGGACACCCAGGTGGAGGTCGGAGAGGACGACCGTGCGCACGCGCCGGATCTTCTCAGGCGAGGACGCGGACGGGGCTAGTCTGCGGCGCCGACGTGGTCTCGCTGTTCTGCCGCCACAACCGCTTCACCGCCGACTGCCCGATCTGCTCGCGCGGCACCGTGCTCGAGGTGGCGCCCGGTGGTGGAGGCGCGCGAGGCGGGCGCGATCGCGGGGAGGCGCGCCCCGCGGGCTCGGCGCGCCGAGACACCGCACGAGGCGCGGGCATCAAGGGGCCGCCCCACGGCGCGTCGACCTATCGCGGACGGTACGGAGCGGTCGGACCGTACGAGCGCGCCCACGAGATCGTCGAGGTCCGCCTCGAGCGCGTTCCGGGCGGGCTTCGCCTCGCCGAGTGGGCGGCCGGGGGGCTCGCGCGGCGCGCGCCGGTTCTGATGGTCGACGATCTCGTCCAGATCGTCGAGCGGGCGGGGGAGGCGGGTGCCCTCGAGGAGGGGGAGCTGGAGGTGCTGCGCCGCGCGCTCCACCCGCGCGGGGCGCCGGCTGACGCCTCGGGCGCCGGAGACGGTGAGGCGGGCTCGCGACCGCGGCGCAATCCGAACGCCGACGGAGACGAGGGTCGCGAGTCGCGCCACGGCGCGAGTCCCGGGCGCTCCGGCGAGCTGCGCGACGAGCTCCGCGTCGAGCCGCTCGACGGCGGCCGCGTGCGCGTGTCGCGCTGGGTGCTGCGTCCCGGCACAGGTTGGGAGATGCTCGACGCGCCGACCATGCTTCCGGCGCAGCGGTATTTCGAGGCGCTCGGCGACGCGGCGGCGCGAGGCCTGCTCGGCTGACGCGGCGGTCGCGGCGCCCGCCGTGCCGACCCACGCAGCGGAGCCGTCTGATCCCCTTTCTATACGTCGGTTGGTGCCGCTGAAGCTCGTCACTGGTCCCGCCAACGCCGGCAAGGCTGGAGAGATACTCCGTGCCTACCGCGCTCGGCTCGACGACGACCCCGTCCTCGTCGTGCCGCGGGCCGAGGACGTCGAGCACACGCGACGCGAGCTCGTCGAGGCCGGCGCCGTCCTCGGCGGGCGCGTCGCGCGCTTCGGCGGGCTCCTCGCGCTTGTCGCCGAGCGGGTCCAGCCCGCTTTGGCCGGGGCGCCGCGTGTGAGGGGGCTTCGGCGCGAGTTGCTAGTGGCCGAGGCCGTGCGACGAGCTCCGCTGCGGACGATCCGAGGGTCGGCGGCGCGGCCGGGGTTCGCGCGCGCGTGTTCTCGCTTCCTCGCCGAGCTCGGGCGCTCGCTCGTTGACTCCGAGCGCCTCGAGGCCGCGCTCGCCGAGTGGGCCGGCGCGGGGCCGCGCCGAGCCTACGCCGAGGACCTGGCCGCCCTCTACGCCGCCTACCGCGGGCTGCTCGACGACGCGGGAGTCGTCGACGACGAGCTCTTCGCCCGCCGTGCTCTCGATGCGCTCCGCCGGGATCCGCACCGCTTCGGCCGCACGCCGGTGTTCGTCTACGGCTTCGACAGCTTCACGGCGGTCGAGCTCGACGCGATCGAGACGCTCGCGCGTCGCACCGAGGCCGAGGTCACGGTGTCGCTTCCCTTCGAGCGCGGACGCGTCGCCTTTCGCGCCAGCGCCTCGGCGTTCGCCCTCTTGTCGGAGGTCGCGGACGAGCACGGGGAGCTCCCCGCGAGCGACGCGCACTACGCCCCGGGCTCGCGCGCGGGCCTCGCGGCGATCGAGCGGGGCCTGTTCGAGGCGCCACCGCCTCCGCCGAACGTGCGGCCGAGCCCGGGGGCGGCGCTCGGCCTCCATCTCGCCGGAGGCGAGCGCGCCGAGGTGGAGCTCGCTGGTGCGGAGGTCCTCCGCGCGCTGCGAGCCGGCGTCGCGCCCGGGGACGTCGCCGTGGTGGCGCGGGACCCCGCGGGCTCGGCGCTGATCGTCGAGGAGGTCTTCGGGGCCTACGGGATCCCGTTCTCGCTCGAGCGCGAGCGGCCGCTCGCCCACACGGCGCTCGGACGCGGCCTGGTGGCGCTTCTTAGCTGCGCGGGCGATGGGGGTCGCGCCGACGACCTCGTCGCCTACCTGAGGACGCCGGGTCGCCTGCGCGTCCCCGAGCTCGCCGACGCGCTCGAGGCAGAGGCGCGGCGGGCGGGGATCGACGATGCGTCTCGCGCGCGCGCCCTGTGGGAGTCGCGTCGCTGGCCGCTGCGGGAGCTCGACCGCCTCGCCGCGGCGCGGGGGCGTGGGTTGCTCGAGGAGATCGAGGGCGAGGTCGAGCGCCTGCTCGCGGCCTCGCGCGAGCGCTCGGCGCCGCTGCTCGCCGGCGCCGAGACCGAGGACGCGAGCGCAGTGCGAGCCGCGCGCGCCGCGCTCGCCGACGTCGCGACGCTCTCCGCGTGGAGCATCGGCCCGTCGCTCGATGCGCGCGCTCTCGCCGACCTGCTCGCCGAGGTCCCCGTCCGCACGGGCGAGCCGCCCGGCCCCGGGCGGGTGCGCGTCGCGGCGCCCGAGGCCGTGCGCGCACGGCGCTTCGACACCGTGGTGGTGCTCGGGCTGCAGGAGGGCGAGTTCCCGCGCCGGCCGACCCCCGAGCCGTTCCTCTCCGACGACGTCCGCCGCGAGGTGGGCGAGGCCACGGGCCTCGCCCTCCCCGTCCGCGAGGACGAGCTCGACCGCGAGCGCCATCTCTTCCACGCGTGTGTCTCGCGCGCGGAGCGGCGCCTCGTGCTGAGCGCGCGCACGAGCGACGAGGAGGGCGCGCCGACGCCGCCCTCCTTCTTCCTCGAAGAGGTGCGAAATCTCTTCCGCCCGCAGGAGCTCGAAGACGTCACCGTGCGCCGGACGCTCGCGGAGGTGACTTGGCGGCCGGAGGCGGCGCCGACCGCGACCGAGCACGCGCGCTCGGTCGCCGCGCGCGGGCCGCGCACGCCGGAAGCGGGTCCCGAGGGGCTGCGGGCGCCCGCGCTCCTCGCCGCGCTCGCCGAGCGCCGCTCCTTCTCGGCGGGCGAGCTCGAGATGCTGGCCGGGTGCCGGGTGCGGTGGCTCGTCGAGAAGGCCGTCCGCCCCGCGGGCCTCGAGCCGGATCCCGAGGCGCTCGTGCGCGGCCGCTACGCCCACGACGTCCTGCGGGTGACCTTCGAGCGCCTGCGTGAGCGCACCGGCTCGGGGCGGATCGCCCCGGACTCGCTGGCCGCGGCCGAGGAACTGCTCGGCAAGGCGCTCGACGAGCTCGGCTCCGAGCACCGCATCTCCGTGCGCGACGGCCGCAAGCGGGCGGCGCGCCGCCGGCTCGAGACCGACCTTCGCCGGCTCCTGCGTCGGGAGGCCGAGTCGGGGGCGACCCTCGAGCCCGATCGCTTCGAGGTCGGCTTCGGGCTCGGCCCAGAGGCGGAGCTGCCGCCGCTCGTGCTCGAGCCCGAGGGCATCGAGGTCCGGGGCCGCATCGACCGAGTCGACACGCGTGGTCGGCGGGCGCTCGTCCGCGACTACAAGGGGGGCGCGCGCGTCGACGGGGTCGCGGCCTGGGAGGACGAGGGGCGCCTTCAGGTCGCGGTGTACATGCTCGCCGTCCGCGAGCTGCTCGACCTCGAGCCAGCCGGTGGTCTCTACGTCCCGCTCGCCGGCCGCGGGAAGCCGCGTGGCGTCGTCGCGAGCTCCGAGGCCGGGGCCGTAGGCCGCGGGAGTAGTCGCACCGACGTCCTGAGCGACGAGGAGGTCGACGCCCTGCTCGGCCGCGCGCGAGCACGGATCGCCGAGACGGTCGCGGGCCTGCGCGCGGGCGAGGTCCGTCCCTGCCCAGAGCGTTGCGGCCCCGCGGGCAGCTGCTCCTACCCAGGCATTTGCCGCGAGCCGGAGGCGGCATGACGACGCTGCCGTTGTTCGAGCCAGGCCTACCCGAGCCCGAGGCGGAACACGAGCCCGAGGCGCCCCTTGGCGCGCCCGATTGCACCCCCGAGCAGCTCCGGGCGGTGGCGCGGCGCGACGAGCCGCTGTTCGTCCACGCGGGCGCGGGTAGCGGCAAGTCGAGCGTTCTCGTCGAGCGCTTCGCACGCGCGGTCGTCGAGGACGGCGTTCCCGTCGACCGCGTCCTCGCCATCACCTTCACCGAGCGCGCGGCCGCCGAGCTGCGGGTGCGCGTGCGCGAGCGCCTCATCGCCGCGGGCGCGCGCGAGGCCGCGCGCGCCTCCGAGCGCGCCTGGGTGTCGACGATCCACGGCTTCTGCTCGAGGCTCCTGCGCACCCACGCTGTGGCCGCCGGCCTCGACCCCGAGTTCACCGTCCTCGACGAGCACGCGTCCGAGCGCCTGGCCGCCGACGCCTTCGAGGCGGCGCTCGAGGAATTTGTCGGACGCCCGCCCCACGCCGCCCGCGTCGAGCTGCTAGCCGCCTACGAGACGGGCCGGGTAGAGCGGGCCGTGCGCGCGATCCACGCCCGCCTCCGGGCGCGAGGGGAGCGGAGTCCCGCGCTGCCCTCGGCGGCGGTGCCGTCTGCGGGGGAGGTCGCCGGCGCGCACGAGCGCCTGCACGAGGCGGCGCGGGCGGCGCACGCGGCCCTCCGAGGCGCGGGCACCGCCGGCACGCAGGCGAGCGCCGCGCTCGAGGTCCTGGAGCGATGCCTGTGCGCCTGCGAGGGCCTCGCCGCCGGCGCGTCGCTCGACCCTCACGAGCTGCGCGCGCTCTCCGTGCAGCGCGGGAACGCGAAGGCTCTGCGCTCGCCCGCCTTCGACGAGCTCGACGTCGCACACGCAGCCTGCCTGAGCGTGTGCGCGAACCGTCGGGCGGCCGCGGACCTCGAGCTCTTCGCTGTGCTCCTCGACGCCCACGGGCGTCGCTACGCCGAGCTCAAGGAAGCGCGCTCGGCGCTCGACTTCGACGACCTCGAGCTGCTCGTGCGCGACCTGCTCGAGCAGCGTCCTGCCCTGCGTGAGCATCTGCGCGCGCGCTTCGCCCACGTGCTCGTCGACGAGCTCCAGGACACGAACCGCCTTCAGGCCGAGCTGCTCGAGCTGGTCTCCGACGGGAACCTGTTTACGGTCGGTGACGACCTGCAGTCGATCTACGGCTTTCGGGGCGCGGAGGTCGAGGTCTTCGAGCGCCGTCGCGCGGCCGCAGCGCCGGCGGGACGCGAGGTGCGGTTGTCGACGAGCTTCCGCAGTCCGCGCGAGATCGCCGACGTCCTGAACGCGGCCTTCGCGCCGCTTGTGGGCGACGGCTTCGTCGGGCTGTCCGCCGCGCGCGCGGCGGGAGCGGGCGAGCCGCTCGTCGAGCTGCTCGCGGTCGATCGCCACAACGCACGCTGGGACGAGGCCGTCGGCGGCACGCATGCGCCCTTCGGCGGCGCAATGAAGGGCGTTCCGGCATGGCGGGCCGCCGAGGCGCGCTCGCTCGCCGCCCGTGTCGACGAGCTCGTCGCGAGCGGCGACTTCGAGCCCGGCGAGGTGGCGGTCCTCGTGCCCTCGTGGCGCGACGTCGATCGCTACGAGCGGGCGCTCTCGGAGCGCGGCCTCGCCACCTACGTGGCGGGGGGCGGCGGGCTGTGGGCAGCGCGCGAGGTCGCCGACCTGCGCGCGTACCTCGCGCTGCTCGCCAACCCGCACGACGAGGAGGCGCTCGTCTCGGCGCTCTGCTCGCCGCTCGTCGGCGCCTCGGCGGACGCGCTCGCCCTGCTCGGGCTCAGCGCCCGCGGCGG
This sequence comes from Thermoleophilaceae bacterium, assembly GCA_036744955.1. GTDB lineage: Bacteria > Actinomycetota > Thermoleophilia > Solirubrobacterales > Thermoleophilaceae > JACCUC01. The sequence continues at coordinate 9,671 of DAIOHA010000001.1, forward strand.
TCGCGGCCTGTGGCCGACGCTCGCAGCCGCCTTCGATGCGGCCGACGAGCTCGGCTCCGACCGCGACGCCGATCGCGGCCGCGAGCTGCGCGAGACACTGCCGGCGCCCGACCGGGCGGTCCTCGCCGTCTTCGTGCGCCGCTTCGCTGCCGAGCGCGAGGCGGCCCCGCGGACCTCGCTTCCTGCTCTGGTCGAGTGGATCGTCTCGAGGTCGGGTTTCGACGGGGCAGTGCTCGCGACGCCGGGCGGCGAGCGGCGTCTGGCCAACGTCCGCAAGCTGGGACGGCTCGCTCGCGAGCACGAGGCGGCCGAAGGACGCGACCTGCGCGGCTTCCTCGACGCGCTCGACCGGCGCGCCCGCGCCGCCGCACGCGAGGGGGAGGCGCCGCTCGATGGGGAGGACGTCGCGGCGGTGCGCCTCATGTCCGTGCACGCGGCGAAGGGGCTCGAGTTTCCGCTCGTGTGCGTCGCCGACCTCGGGCGAGGGGACCCGTGTGAGTCGCTTCCGCTGCGCGTCGCCGACGACGGTCGGGTGGGCTTGCGCCTCCCCGATCCCGGCGGCAGTTCGGGGATCGACGCGCTAGAGGCGGCCACGCTGGCCGAGGAGGACGAGCGCGCACGCGCGAGCGAGGAGCGCCGGCTGATGTGGGTCGCGGCGACCCGGGCGGAGCGGCGCCTGATCGTGAGCGGCGCGCTCGACCTCGAGCGGCCGGGCCGCGACGCTCCCATGGACTGGCTCGCGCCCGCGCTCGTCCCCGCGCTGCGCGACGCGGTCGCGGCGGGGGAGCGGTCGGGGTCCTCCACCCTCGAATGGGAGGGACGCGAGGCGCGGGTCGCGTGGCGAGCGATAGCGCCGAGGGCCCTCGGCGAGGATCTCCCGGAGCGGGAGCGGAGGCCGGCGGAGGATCACGGTGCACCGGCGACCGTGCCCGAGCACGCCCGGACTCGGCGACAGGCGCGACCGCCGAGCGCGCTCCTGCTCCCCGTGGCGGGCCCGCCTGGCGAGCCACGCTCCCCCGTGGGCGAGCCCGGCCGCTCGGCCGCGCCCGTGACGGCGCGGGCGCAGGCGGTCGCTGCGCCCTCGCGGATCTCTTACTCGGCGCTCGAGGACCATCGACGCTGCGGCTACCGCTTCTATCTCGAGCGCGTGCTCGGCCTGCCGTCCGACGCGAGCGACCAGCCCGCGCCGCCAGTCCTCGGAGGCACGGGGGACGGCCTGTCCGGGCGAACGCGCGGACTGGTGGTCCACGAGCTCCTCGAGGGAGTCGACTTCCGAAGGCCCCGCTCGCCCTCGTCAGAGGAGGTCGCGGCTCGCATCAGAGCCCACGGTGGGGCCCCAGCCCGCGTCGAGATCGAGCGCGTCCGGCGCCTCGTCGCCGGCTTCCTCGACACGCCGCTCCGCGAGCGCCTGGGGCGGGCACGGAACGTGCGCCGCGAGCTCCCGTTCGCCTTCGCCCTGCCCGGGCCGCGGGGCTCGGAGCTCGACGGCCGGCCCGTGCTCGTCGAGGGCGTCTTCGACGCCCATTGCCCCGAGGGCGACGGCGCGCTCGTTGTCGACTACAAGACCGACGCGGTCAAGGCGGGGACCGACCTCGAGGACGTCTGCCGGCGCGACTACTCGACCCAGCGGCTCGTCTACGCGCTCGCCGCGCTCCGGGCGAGGGCGGAACGCGTCGAGGTCGTACACGTCTTTCTCGAGCGCCCGCACGAGCCCGTCGCCGTCCGTCACGAGGCCGGCGAAGTGTCCGAGCTCGAGCGCCGGCTCGGAGCGCTTCTGGAGGACCTCCTCGCCGCCCGTTACCGGCCGGCGGACGCGCCTGGAATCGAGCTGTGCGCGGGCTGTCCGGGGCGCGCGGCGCTGTGCTCGTGGTCCCCCGAGCGCACCGGCTCGCCCCGCGCCGGCGCGCCCGGCCACGCCGCGCCGATCGCCGCCTAGGACGCCGATCGCGGCGCCTCGCGTTCCGTCCGCCGCCGACCCTACTCTGGCGCCCGAGACGGTCCCCACCCCTGGAGACGAAGAGCCCAGAATGCCTCTCTGCTTCATCGAGCCCGAGCAAGCGATCCGAGTTGTCGCCGAGTCGGTCGGCCGTGAGGCTCGCCGCCAGCTTCTCGGCGGAGTCGTTCACGCGTGGGTCGACGAGATCCCGGACGACGAGCTCGAGACCCACTACGCGCAGGCCGTCGAGGACCTCGACGACGACGACCTGTCGATGCTCGCCGCCTGGCACGCCTCGCTCGACGTCGGACGGCCCGTGGCGAGCAAGGACTTCCTGCTCGGTGCGTTCGCGAGCCTCGGAGCGCACCGGCGCGAGGCGCTCAAGATCGCGGCTGGGTTCCGTGGCGACGAGGCCTTCGACGCGGGGATGGCCGAGGAGCAGGCGCTCGACACCGTTCTGCCGTGGCTGTCGGCCGAGCGGACGATGTCGCTCGCGGCCGAGGCGGTCGAGCTGTACTGCTGGGACCGCCTCGGGTCGGAGAACTGAACAGTCCCACACGAGGCGACCGCGCGGGCTCGACGTTGCCCGCGTGCTTAGCCGTGTATGAGATGACGCCGACGAGCGGCGCGCCTTCCTCCTCGAGGGCCCGTGCACGGCGAGGCTCGCGACGGTTCGCCGCCCACGGTCGCCCGCACGTGGTCCCGATCTCGTTCGACCTCGACGGCGAGGAGATCGCGTTCACGACCGCGGCCGCGGCCATCCGCCGCCACGGTCGCGTTGCGCTGTGCGTCGACGACGACGAAACACCGCCTTTCGCCTTCGTGAGGATCGACGGGCACGCGGCGGTCGACGAGTGCCCGGCGAGCTGCGGCACTGGGCCACGCGCATCGGCGGCCGCTACATAGGCGAAGAGCGCGCCGAGGAATACGGCCGATGCAACGCCGAGGGGAGCTGCTCGTGTGCGTACGGCCGGTGCGCGTTGTGGCGCGAGCGGGCATCGCTAACTAACGCTGGGTCTGCCGCGCGGGTTGCTGCCCGTGCACGGCCGCCGCGCCCGCCAGGGGCGCTAGCGCGCGCCACTCAGTCCGTGGCGAGCGCCACCTCCACCTCGGCGATCGCCTGCCGCGTCTCGCGGAAGTGCACCGCGCGAATGCCGAGCACGCGCGCCGCGTCGCAGTTCACGTCGGTGTCGTCGACGAAGACGCAGTCCTCAGCCGCAACCCCGCCCAGTCGGTCGAGCGTGAGCTCGTAGATCTCGGGGTCGGGCTTGCGCATGCCCACGAAGGCCGAGTCGACGACGATTTCGAAGACCTCGTCGAGGTCAGGTATCTTCGCCCGCCAGCGCGGCTCCCATTCACGCACGTTGTTGGTGAGCAGGGCGGTCCGCAGGCCGCGGCGGCGCAGCTCGGCCATATAGGACATCATCTCCTTGTTCGGGTGGAGCGCCGAGAAGTAGGCCTCGCTGAAGCCGCGAAGGCTGATCTCTCCGTCGAGCTCGGCCTCAAGGCCCGCGAGGAAGTCCGCCTCGCTCACGAGACCCTTTTCGAGGTCGTGCAGCGGGTGGCGCCCCGTCGCCTCGGTCACGCGCGACATCGCGCCGGCGAGCGCCTCGACACTCGCCCCCGAGCGCGCCTGGACAGCCGCGAACGCCTCGATCAGCGGCACGGTCAGCACGCCGCCGAAGTCGCAGACGACCGCGCGCGCGCCGTCGCCTGTGCCGTCGGCCGCGCTCAAGTCACCGCCGGTGCCGCCCGAGCTCACGCCGCCGCCCCCGCCGGCGCGCGCACGGTCAGCTCGTACGTGCCCGCGCCCTCGCGGCCCTCCATCCGCCATGTGAACATCGCGAGGTGGACGTGCAGCCCCTCGAGCGCGAGCGAGACGCCCGCGCGCGCGGAGCCCGCGGCGCGCCGCGGGAAGTCCTCGCCCGGGAGCCACAGCTCGAGGCCGGCGCTGCGCTGGCGCCCGTCGCCGTCGTAGACGGTCGAGATGCGTGCCTCGTCGACCCGACGCAGCTCGCCGCCCTCGAGCAGGGCGCCCGCGGCGATCTCGTGACCGTGGCCGCCGGCGCCGTGTGGGCGCCGCGCGGAGGCGAGGACCGCGCCACCCTCCTCGAAGACGGCCAGCACCGCGCGCACCGCGTCGAGGTCCGCCCACGCGGGCGGCTCGGAGGTCTCGGTCGCCGCCCCGAGGCAGTCGACCCGGCGACCCTCCACGCGCCCCTGCACGCGGCAGAGCCAGGTCCTGCCCCCGCCGATCTCGATCGGCGGCGACACCGGCTCGAGCCCGAGCTCGGTTCCCTCGCCGAGCGCGGCGGACCAGCCGGCGCCGGCGCGTGCGAGTTCCGGCGGGTCGCTCAGTACGCGGTGGTCGTCGCCGTCGAAGATCACCGCCACGCCCGACCGCGCGCTGCCGTAGAGACGGTGGGCGGTGTCGAAGAAGGCGAGCGAGATCGGCGGGTCGCTCACCGCTCGAGCCCCGGGCGGCCCGGCGGCGGCCCGGGCGGGTGCTCGACGGCCGTGCCCTCGACGTCGAACTGCCGCGACGCCGACCGGTCGCGGGGCCGTTCGGTGCCGACATGCCAGCGGATCGGTCCGCCGCCAGCGGCCGCGTCGGCGAGCCGCGCGCTCATCCGCCGGGCCACACCGCGCTCGAGGGCGCGCCGCAGTAGCGCCCGCGTCGGCGGCAGCAGGAAGGCGAGCCCGACGAGGTCGGTGAGGAAGCCCGGCGTCAGCAGCAGCGCGGCACCGACCACGATGAGCAGGCCGTCGGCTACCTCCCGGCTCGGGATGCGCCCCGAGCGCAGGGCTTCGAGGAAGCGCAGCCACGCGCCGCGGCCCTGCGAGCGCAGTAGCAGCGCGCCGAGCACCGAGTCGGCGAGCAGGATGAGGATCGTCGGCACGAGCCCGATGGCACGCCCGACGGTGAGGATCGCCCACAGCTCGACGAGCGGGACGACGATGAACGCCGCGACGACGAGCAGCCAGCGCATGGTCTGAGGCTACCGCCCGCCCGGCCGCCCGGCCGCCCGGCCGCGCGGGCGCGCGCGAGGAAGGCGCGAATCGAGCCTCTACGATGGATCCATGCCCACGGTGGAGGATGTCGAGGAGGCGCTGACCAACGTCATCGACCCCGAGCTCGGGCTCGACTTCATGGAGCTCGGACTCGTCTACGAGGTATCGGTCGAGGACTCCGAGGTCTACATCACCTTCACGCTGACCACGCCCGGCTGCCCGATCGGCCCGCAGGTGACCGAGCAGATGGAGGAGTACGTGGGCGAGCTCGAGGGCATCGAGCGCGTCTACCCGAAGATGGTCTTCACGCCGCCGTGGACGCCGGAGATGATGAGCGAAGAGGCGAAGTTCGCGCTCGGCTACTGAGCGCCGCCGCGGCGGCGCGACGGCCCGCCGCGTTCGCAGGCGAGGCCAGCGGGTAAGGGGTTCGCAGACGAACAGCCCCGAGCGAGGAGACCCTCCATGGAAGCCAGCGCCGCACGCGAGATCACCCCGTCGGACATCAAGATCCGCGAGGTCACCGACTACCAGCCGACGTGGGCCGAGCAGGCGCCGGGGGCGCCCGGCACCTTCACCGTCCAGCTCGTGCTCGACCACGGCGCCGAGGAGTACGTCATCCGGCCGACCGCCGACGACCTCGAGGTCCTCCAAAACCTCCTCCGCCGCAGCGAGACCGTGTGGTTCGATCTCGAGCGCAAGGTGCTCATGTTCGGCAACCGTCCCGTCGGCGACTGACACGAGCCGCCGGCGCGCTGTGCGCGGTCAGCCGGCGTCGCTCGAGCGTCCGCGCGAGGCGGTGCCCGTGCGCGGGCGCCAACCGCCGCGCCAGCCGTTGACGCCGTTGGGCCTGAGTCCGTCGACGTGCCGCGAGCGTCCGAGTGGTTGCGTGGCGGCGAGCAGCTCGCCGAGCGAGGCCTCGATCAGCAGTCCGACGTCGTCGATGTCGGGCAGCGCGTCGTAGTCGCCGAGCAGCCCGAAGTTGATGCGCCCGTTGTAGCTCATGATCGCGATCGCGAGCGCATGGTTATCGGGCAGAAAGGCGATCGGGACGATGTCGCGCAGCTCGCGGCCGAGCAGGTAGAGCGGGAACTGTGGGCCGGGCACGTTCGTCACGATCAGGTTGAAGAGGCGCGTCGAGAAGTTGAGGCGCGAGGCCTGGGCGAGCAGCGTGGGCGGAGCGAAGCTCTCGAGCGCGGTGAGCACCTCGGCGCCATGCGCCTGCTTCGACTCCTTGAGGTCCTTCATCTCCTCGCGCACAACCGCGAGCCGCTCGACGGGATCCTCGACGTACACGGGAAGTGGGCCGCGCATCGCGGCGATGCGGTTGCCGAGTTGACCGTGCTGGTTTTCGGTGCGGACCGAGACGGGCACGAGCGCGCGCAGCTCGAGGCCCTCGGTCTGGATCCCGCGGCCGAGCAGCCACCGCCGCAGCGCCCCCGTGACCACGGTGAGGACGACGTCGTTGACCGTGCCCCCGAGCGAGTCCTTGATGTGCTTGAAGTCGGACAGCCGCGCGCGCACCCACACGAGCCGCCGGTGCGGACCGATCGTCACGTTGAGCGGGGTGGGCGGCGCCGGATTGAGCCCAGCCCAGGCGACCTCGGCGACGCCCGTGACCGCCTCGCGGGCCTGGGCGGCGGTGCGGCGCGGGCGCGAGAGCGAGCGCACGGCATCGCCGGCGAGCGACAGCGGCCGCCGGGCGGCGTCGACCACGTTCTGGGCCACGAGCTCGGCCGCCGAGGGCTCGGGGTGCGGCGACCACTCCGCGTCGGGCTCCGGCGTCTCTGCGGGGGTGGGCTCGAGGTCGAACAGCACGGTGGCGATGTCGACGCCCGACACGCCGTCGACCATGGAGTGGTGGGTCTTCGAGATGAGCGCGAAGCGCTCGCCCTCGCCGCCGTCCTCGCGGGCGAGGCCCTGCACGAGCCACAGCTCCCACAGCGGCTTCGAGCGGTCGAGTCGTTGCGAGAAGAGCCGGCCCGCGAGCAGTCGCAGCTGCTCCTCGGAGCCCGGGCGGGGCAGCGCCGTGTGGCGCACGTGGTAGTGGAGGTTGAGGCTCGGGTCGTCGATCCAGAAAGGGCGTCCCGTCTCGAGCGGCGACTCCGCGAGCTTCTGCCTATAGCGCGGCACGAGGTGCAGACGCGACTCCACGTGCGCGATGAGGTCCTCGAGCCGCGGCGGGTGGCCGTCGAACACCACGAGCGCCCCGACGTGCATGTGCGAGGCGTCGCGCTCCTCGCTGAGGAAGGACGCGTCGAGGGCACTCAGGCGGTCCTTGTGCAGGATCCCCATCCCGCTCGCCACGTTACCGGATCGTCGGGCATGCGGATACGCACCGAGGATGATCACAATGCGGCGCATGCGCGCCCTGGCGATCGGTCTGGTGGCGGTCGGTGTGGCCGCCCTGATCGCGGCCGTCGTCGTGGGGGAGAGCAGCGGGGGCGAGCGCATCGAGGTCGGCGCGCGGCCGCAGCCGCCCGTGCCCGACGAGCCCCCGTGCCCCGGCGGCCGACCGCCGCGCCCGCGCGTCGATCGCGTAGACGAGGATCGCGCCTTCTCGCTGCTGCGGCAGCAGGTCGAGCTCGGCCCGCGGCCCGCAGGCTCGGCCACCTCGCGGCGCCTGGGCGAGCGCCTGCGCCGCCTGCTTCCTAACGGTCGCTTCGAGCCCGTGCCGGCGCGCACGGGTGCGGAGCGCCCGCTGCGCAACATCGTCGGCGCGGTGCGCGGCCGCGACCCCGAGCGTCTCGTCGTGGTCGGCGCCCACTACGACACGAAGGACCTCCCGGGCTTCGTCGGCGCCAACGACGGAGCCGGTGGAACGGCCGCGGTGGTCGAGATCGCCCGCTCGATCCGCCCGCGTGAGCTAGGCCTCTCGGTCGTGTTCATCCTCTTCGACGGCGAGGAGAGCCCGCGCGGGACCTCGGACGCCGTGTTCGAGCGCGCGGGGCTGCGCGGGAGCCGCGCGGCCGCCCGCCGCTACCCCGGCGGCGCGGCGATGGTGCTGCTCGACCTCGTCGCCGACCGCAGGCTCTCGATCCCGCGCGAGGCCAACTCGACGCCCGCGCTGTGGGAGAGCCTGCGCGCGGCCGCCGCGCGGGCGGGGGTGGGATGCGCGTTCCCGGCGCGCTCGCGAGACGCCGTCTCCGACGACCACAAGCCCTTCCTCGAGGCCGGCATGCCGGCGATAGACCTCATCGACTTCGAATTCGGCTGCTGGCACAAGCGCTGCGACGACATGTCGGCGGTCTCCGAGCGCAGCCTCGACGCCTCGGCCGAAGCCGTGCGCGAGCTGCTGGCTAGGCTCTGAGGCAATGCCGAGCGCGACCTCCCACCCGAGCGCTCCCACGGCGCCCGAGCGCGTGTTGCTCGCCGCCCCGCGCGGGTACTGCGCGGGCGTCGACCGCGCGGTGCAGACCGTCGAGCGCGCCCTCGACCTCTACGGCGCGCCGATCTACGTGCGCAAGGAGATCGTCCACAACAAGCACGTCGTCGAGCAGCTGCGCGCGCGCGGCGCCGTCTTCGTCGACCAGGAGACCGAGGTCCCCGAGGGCGAGACGGTCGTCTTCTCGGCGCACGGAGTCGCGCCCAGCGTGCACGCGAACGCGGAGGCGCGCGGCCTCGACACGATCGACGCCACCTGCCCGCTCGTGACCAAGGTCCACGTCGAGGCCAAGAAGTTCGTTGAGCACGGGTACACGATCGTCCTCGTCGGCCACTCGGGCCACGAGGAGGTCGAGGGGACGATGGGCGAGGCGCCGGGCAGCATCGTGCTCGTCGAGTCCGAGGAGGACGTCGACCGCCTCGAGGTCGAGGACCCAGAGCGCGTCGCCTACCTCACCCAGACCACCCTGTCGGTCGACGAGACCGCCCGCATCATCGCCCGCCTGCGCGAGCGCTTTCCCGGTATCACCGGGCCCCGCACCGACGACATCTGCTACGCGACGACCAACCGCCAGGCGGCGGTGCGCCAGCTCGCGCGCGAGTGCGACCTTGTCCTCGTGATCGGCTCGCGCAACTCCTCGAACTCGCAGCGGCTCGTCGAGGTCGCCCGCGACTACGGCGCCGATTCGCACCTGATCGACAACGAGGCGCAGGTGCGCGAGGAATGGCTCGAGGGCACGCGCACGGTCGGCATCTCCTCCGGCGCGAGCGCCCCGGAGGAGCTGGTCTCGCGGCTCGTCGACTTCTTTCGCGCGCGCGGGACGGAGGATGTCGCGGAGCTCGAGGTGGTGCAGGAGGACGTGCGCTTCATGCTCCCAAAGGAGATCCGCCGAGAGGTCGCGGCGCGGGCCTAGGAGACGGACGCCGCGCGGAGAGCTGACTATGCGGTCGCGGGCGCGCGCGGGAGAAACTGGAAGCCATGCAGGCGTACCCCGGGCGTCCCGGCGACCACGCGCCCGTCGGTCTCGTACACGCCCGGCTCGAGGTCGGCCCCCGAGAGCACCGCGTAGGCCGCGCCGGCGTTGAACGACGCCTCGGCGGCGGCCCCCGCGTCCTTTGCCTCGATGTAGTCCTCGCCGTCGGTCCAGTCGCGCACGAGCTCGAGCCGCTCGCGGTCGCGCGGCAGCACGACGTCGGCGGTCTGCGCCTCGAGCAGCACGCCGGGCGCGTCCTCTGGGCGCAGCGGATCGAGCGGCTCGGGGAGCTGGACGTCGGCGTCGATCTCGCGCACGAGCTCTCCGATCGCGAGCTCGGTGTCGAGGTACTCGCCCTCGCCGAAGTGCACGTGGCGCAGGTGCCCGCGGCGGTCGAACAGGTAACGACCCGGCCAGCCCTTGTTGCCGTAGCGGCGCCAGAGCCCGCCGCCGGCGTCGAGCACGACCGGGAAGTCGATTTCTAGCCGCTCGACGGTGCGCGCCACCGCCTCGGCCTCGCGCCCGAACGAGTAACCGGGAGTGTGTACGGCGACCACCCGCAGCCCGAGGGGTGAATAGCGCTCGTGCCACGCCTTCAGGTAGGGAAGCGTGCGCAGCGAGTTGACGCGCGCGAAGTCCCAGAACTCGACGAGGAGAGCATTGCGTCCCATCAGCTTGTCCACGCGCAGGAAGGCGACGTTGAGCCACTCGAGCTCCGAGGGGAACTCGGGTGCGAGGATCTCGCTGTCGGGCGGGACGCGCATGCGGCCAAAGGATGGCGGACGCGAGCGGCTAGACTGCCGCGCCGTCCGGCGGCCACCCCATCGTGTGTCCACACCCGCCGCCGCGCGCGAACCCGCAAGGACGTCCTCGATGCGAACGCCAAGACGCCGTCACTCGCCTGCCTGCTCGTCCTCGGCGTGCTTGCCCTACCGGCCTGCGGCGGAGGCGAGTCCGCCGACACCCAGCCCGCGTCGCAATCCGTACCACCCGAGCGGGTCGACGACCTCGACCGGCGGGTCAAAGGTCTCGAGAGCAGATCGACCGCCTGCGCAAGGAGCTCGAGTCAACCCGCCAGGGCGCCGATCGCGAGGGGGCGGGCGGCGACCAGGGCGCCGGGTCCGAGGCGTCGCCGGCCGCCGGAGCCGGAAGCGCGTCGGCGGGTGCTAACGCCGGCGCCGCCTCAGGCGGCGCAGGCTCGTCGGGTGCGGGTGGCGGCTCGGGCGGCTCCGGCTCGGGCTGCGGAGGCGGAGGTCCGGACCCGGCTCGGCCGAGGTAGACAAGTACGTGCGCGACATCTGCGGCCCGAACCCGGCGCCCGAGTGCTAGCCAGCGCCTGACGCCGCGCGCCGTCCGCGGCGCCTCGCCGGGGCGGTCGCGCTCAGCGCGCGCCTTACGCGAGCGCGGACAGCCGCTCGAGCCGGTCGAGGAGCTGCTTGCTCGGGTACTGGCAGCTCTCGACGCGGTCGAACAGCAGCTCGAGGTACTCCTCGAGTTGCTCGCGGGTGGTCAGGTTGCTCTCTATGCGGTCGAGGATCTCGATGCTCGGGTACTGAACGTCGCGCACCTGGTTCATCAGGATCTCGAGGTAGCGCTCCTGCATGTCCGCCATGTCTCTCCTCCTCCCTCCGGCTCAGGCCGGACGTCTCACATCAGGTCTCCCAGCGGTCCGAGGTTGAGGTTGAGGTCCTCGTCCTCGAGCCCGAACTCCGCCTTCAGCTCCTCCATGCGCTCCGACAGCGCCATGAACGTCTGCCCGAGGCGCTCGGTCTCCTCGGGCGTGAGCGTGCCGCCCTCGATGCGCCGCAGGGCCTGGCGCTCCATGAGCTGGCGCAGGAGCTCGACGAGCGTGAGCACGAGCTGCGCGAGCCCCTTCTCGAGCTTCTCCGGGTCGGCGTTGACGCGACGGCTGAGCGCCTCGCCGACCCGGTCGAGCTCCGTTCCGAAGATTTCGAGGTCGTCGTGGCCGGAGAGCAGCTTGCTCTGACGCTCGGCGGCGCGGCTGGGTCGACCCGTGGCGGGCGGGCCGGCGCCCGAGCGCGGGCGAGGGGTGCTCATGCGCCCGCTCCCGCCGGCGCGAAGCTGTACGGCGGCCAGGGGCCCGTGCACAGGATCGCCGCCTCCTCGATCTCCTCGTCGAGCCTCTCGGCGGTCGCTCGGAAGGCGTCTACCGCGCCGCGGTCCACGAGATAGGCGCCGGTCAAGAGCGCGCGAGGCGAGGCGAGCATCCGGCGCGTGCTCGCGCGCGCCAGGCGCTCGAGCGGAGCGTGGATGCGCTCGGAAAGCGCCTCCGAGCGCCGCGAGTGCCCGAGGCGGCGCATGAGGTAGGTCGTCCCGGCGCCCGCTTCGGTCTCGGCGGGTACGGCGGCCTCCCCGGCCGCGCCGCTCGCCGCCGGCGCGAGCTCGGGGGCGTCGTCGGGCTCCCAAAGGGCGCGAACCCCCAGTTCGACCGCGCCGCGCACACGCGCGAGACCGTCCGCAAGCTCGTTCTCGCGCTCGCGCAGGAGCGCGAGAACGGCCCCCTCGTCGGCGAGCGTGCTGCCGAAGCGCAGGGGCAGGATCGTGCCCGTGCCAATGAGCTCCTCGACAACGCTCTCGTGCTCCCACAGCGTCGCCTCACTCGGCTCGACGCGCTCCTCGAGCTCGCTCACGACGGCAACGAGCGGGCCCTCGCCTAGCCTTCGGAGCGGTGCATCCTCGAAGCCGGGCGCCTCGGGGAGGGCGACATCCGGGTCGGCGATCGCGTACAGGTAGATCACGCCGTCTCCCGCCCTCGCGGGCGGTCGAGGGGTCCGACGAGGTCGCGCTCCACGGTGTCCACTGAGGCGATGATCGCGCGCAGGCCGACGTCGAGGAGGTCGACGTCGGCGACCGCGAGCGTGATGTCGCCGTGGATCACCACGCCGCCGGCGAGCAGGCGGTCGATCATCTCGAGCAGCGAGACCTCGCGCTCGCGCCGGGCGCGCTCGGCCGCCGAGGCCCGACCCTCCTTCTTGGCGGCACGGTTGGCGCGCACGCGCTCGAGGTCGGCCTCGCGCCGCGCGCGCGAGCGCTCGAGGTCGCCGGCTCGCTTCTCGCGAGCGCGCTCCATGTTCGCGTCGCGTCGCTCGCGCGAGCGCTCGAGCGCGGCGTCGCGCCGCGAGCGCGCGGCGGCGTGTCGGTCCTCTTCCCGCTCGCGCGCCACCCTCGGCGCCTCGCTCACCTGGCCGCCTCGATCGAGCTCTTGACGAAGTTGTAGGGCGGCCACGGGCCGGTCGGCTCGATCGCGAAGCCGACCGGCGCATACTCGTTCCTGAGCTCGTCGACGGTCGCGTGAAAGGCCTCCGCCTCGACGTCCTCGACGAGGTAGACGCCGTTCAGCAGCATCTCCCCGTCGTGGCCCGACACCTCGGGCCGCTGGAGCGGGTTGAGCAGCGCCTCGGTCGCCCGCGCCGCCACCCGCCCGTGCACGTCGTCCACGCACGCGTCGACCAGCAGGTCGGCCTCCTCACGGGCGAGCGTGTCGAGCTGCTTGCGCTTCATGTACGCCTCGCCCTCGGGCAGCGCCTCGACCTCCTCGCGCAGCGCGGCGAGCTCCTCCGAGCGCTCGGCCGCGGCGCCGTCGAGCGCCGCACGGTCCACGAAGACCTTGACTCCCCACTCCGTCCGGCCGTCGAGCCGTCCGAGCGCGTCGACGAGGGCGGGGCGCTCGCGGACGAGCATCTCGCGCACCGAGCTCTCGTTCGCGTAGATCGTGCACAGGCGCATGGGGATGACCGTGGTCTGGACCAGCGCGGCCTCGAGCACCCGCTCGTGGGCGAGGGCGGTGTCCTCGAGCCAGGCCACGTCGTTCAGGTTCTCGCGCAGGCGCTCCTCGCCGAACTCCTCGAGCGGCACCTCGCTCGCGAGTGCCGCGATGTCGCCGTCGCGGACCAGGGCGATCGAAGGGCTGCCTCCGACGCCGGTGAGGTCGTCGGGGATGTCGATGCCGTCGGAGGGGAGCACGCAGTAGACGTACAGGCCGGGGCCGGACGGCGCGGGGTCGCCGGTCGCGGGGGCGGGCTGCTCGCCCGAGGTGACTTCTTGCTGCGCGTCTAGCGAGCCCGCCGCCGCCGGCGCTGCGGGCGCGCTCGAGGGAGGCTCGTTCGCCTCGGCAGGCGGCGCGTTGGGTCGTGGGGGTGCCGTCGGATCCGTGCGAGTGGAGGCTCGAGCGCTTTCGTGCCGCTGCGCGTCACCCCTTGACGCGTCGCCGGCCCGCTCTCGCGGCGGCTCCGCCTCCCGAGCTCGCGACGGCGCGCGCGGCTGCGGGAAGCCCGCGTCGGGCTCGTCGCCACCGGCGCCGGTGCCCGGGCGACGCTCCCTCGACTCTGCGCGCTCCGGGGCGCCCCCGCGGGCGGCGCCCTCCGCTACCTCCTCCTCGGAGAGCGCTGCGCTCGAGTGGTCGAGCAGCGCCTGGGCCATCGCCTCGGTCAGGATCGAGCGCACCTTGGCGCGCGCCTCGGCGCGCGCCTCGGCGAGCAGGCTCGGCGCGTCCGCGGCGGCTAGCTCGTCGATCGCCGCGCGCAGGGCCTCGAAGGCGGCGTCACCCTCGCGCACCGGTGCCTCCCGGCTCTTCGCGCCCGCCGGCCGGCTCCTCCGGCCGCTCCGCCTCGGGAACGGAGCGCCTTCTGCCCGCGCCGCCCTCCGCGGCGCCCGCCTCGCCGCTCGACCGGCCGCCCGACCCGCCACCGGCGGTGGCGCCCTCGCCGCCACGCGTCTCGGCCTGCCCCTCCTGCGCGCCCGCCGGCAGCTCGCGCGCGCCGTCGCCCGACTCGCCGGCTGGCAGGCCCATAGCCTGCTCGAGCCGCTCGAGCCGCTCGCGCAGGCGCTTGTTCTCCTCCTCGAGCTCGCTGCCCGTCGCCCCGGTGGTCAGCGTCGGGTCGGACTCCCACCAGTTGATCCCCATCTCCTTGGCTCGGTCGACCGAGGCCACGAGCAGGCGGATCTTGATCGTGAGCAGCTCGATGTCGAGCAGGTTGATCTGGATGTCGCCCGCGATGACGATGCCCTTGTCGAGCACCCGTTCGAGGATGTCGGCCAGGTTCGAAGGACCGCCGCTCTGGCGCTCGGGCGGCGCATAGCGCCCCCGCTGCTCGAGGTGGCGCCGGTTCTGGAGGCGGTAGTCGGGCGCCTCAGCCATATGAGGTCAGTCCTCGTCTGCCTGCGAGCGAACGTAGCGCCGGATGCGTCGGTAGCCGACGACCTCGCCGTCCTCGTCGAGGTTGACGCGGTAGGCGCCGAGCACGTCGGTCGAGTTGGGGATGCGCTCGAGCTCCACAACCTGGACCAGCACCTGCCAGTCGCCGTCGTCGTCGCGCTCGATGGCGAGCACCTGCTCGACGGGGCGGCCGATGAGCTCGAACAGCTGCTCGCGCGCCTCGCGAACCGCCTGGCGCCCGGTCAGTCCGCTCTTCGAGCGCCCCGAGCGCCGCCCGTCGCTGCGCACCTCGTCGGCCTCCTCCTCGTCGCGCTCCAGGTCCTCCATCTCCTCCTCATCGGCCATGCTCACCAGCGCTCCTCCGTCTCGGGCGGTTCCTCGAGCGCTTCGAGCTCCTCGGCCTCGCGGCGCTCCTCGCGCGCTCGCTCGCGGGAAATCTCGAGTCGCTCGAGCAGGGCGTCCTCCATCTCGGCGCGCTCCTCCTCGCCGATCTTGCCGTCGTCGTAGTCGATCTCGAGTTGGATCATCTCGCGGCGGATCTGGTCCTCGTCGTAGAGCTGGCGGTCGGCCTCGTCGGCGACCTGCTTTGAGACCCACGCAGCGCCGCGGACGGGCGCGAGGGGGAGGGTGGCGAGGCCGGAGAAGAAGCCCACGTCAGGCCCCTACCGACTCGAGGTCGACGAACGAGTGTGGCGGGAGCGGACCCGTGTACTTGAAGCGCACTCGCCCGGCCTCCTCGGCGCCGAGGCGTTCGAGCTCGTCGTCGAAGGCCTGCACGCCGTCCCGGGCCACGAGAAAAGAGGCGTTCACGGCCATGCGCTCGTGCACAGGCTCTCCGGCCTCTACGGCCACCGCGAACGGCGCGAGGCGCGCGAGATAGCGGTCCGAGTCCTCCTCGCGGCGGGCGGTTACCGCCTCGGAGACCATCTCGCCGAGCCGGATGCGCTCGTAGTAGGTGGCGTCCTCGTCCTTGCCCTGGAGCGACTCGCGCAGCCGGGCGATCTCGGAGTTCGACTCGATCACCTCGCGCATGAGGACGTCCTCGTCGTAGATGCCCTTGACGTTGAGCTCTACCTGCCCGTCCAGCTCCTCGAGCTGCGCCGCGAGCTCGTCGTGGTGACGCTCGAGCAGGTCGCGGCGGACCGACTCCTCGCTCTCCATCACGATCCCGAAGCGCATCGGGAGCACGACGCCGCCCTCGAGCGCCTCCTCGAGGATGCGCGCGTGAGTGGTCAGCTCCTCGCGACCGCTGCGCAGCTCGGTGCCAGGGACCTCGCTCGTGAGCGCCGCGAGCCCGTCCTCGGCGATCATGGTCACAGGCCCGCCGGCGATGCCGTCGGCGCGCACGCGCGGCGTCTCGCCAGCGCGCACGACGCCGTACACATACCTGAGATCTGAGGCCTCGGGAGTGCTCATCGCGAAGGCTACGAGTCGCCGCTCGAGCGCGAGCGGCTCGACCGCGAGCCGCTCCCGCCACGGCTGGACACGCGCCGCTTGGCCTGCCCTTGCGAGGCGGAGCTCCGGCGCTGGGCCGGCTGGCGCTCGCTCTCCTCGCTCTTATCGTCGTCGCTCCCGAACAGCGACTCCTTGGCGCCCTCGATCGCACCCTTGGTCTTGCTCGAGGCGCCGCCCTGGGTCACGTCCGACATCAGCTCGGGCAGACCCTTCGAGTCGTCCTTGGCCTCGAGGTCGAGGCGGTTGACCGCCTCGGCGAAGCGCAGGTAGGTGTCGACGCTCGCGATCACGATGCGCGCGTCGATCGTGAGGATCTCGATCCCGA
>DAIOHA010000002.1:0-3617 GCA_036744955.1 Thermoleophilaceae bacterium
TCGGCGCCGGGCTACGACCCGTGGTCGTGGCTCGTCTGGGCGCGCGAGCTCGTCGGACTCGACCTGAGCACCGAGGGCGGCCCGGCGTGGAAGCCCCTTCCGGTGTTACTCGCCGCGCCCCTGACCGCGCTCGCCGGCGAGGCGGCGCCGGAGGCGTGGCTCGTCGTCGCGCGGGCCGGTGCCATCCTCGCGGTGCTGCTCGCGGTTCGCCTCGCGCGGCGGCTCGGGCGCGGGTCGCCGGTCGCGGGGGTCGCGGCCGTCGGCGGCGTCGTCCTCGTGCCCGGGTGGGTCGAGCACGCCGCGGTCGGCAACGCCGAGGGGCTCCTGACCGCCCTGCTCCTGCTCGCGCTCGAGGCGCTGCTCGCGGGGCGCCGGCGTGCGGCCTTCGCGATGCTCGCGGCCGCGGCGCTCGTCCGCGTCGAGGTGTGGCCGTACCTCGCCGTGCTGGGGGCGATGCTCGTGAGAGGCGACCGGCGTGCGCGCGTGCCGGCGGCACTCGCAGCGATCGGCGTGGCAGCGCTGTGGTTCGTCCCCGAGCTGCTCGCCTCGGGCGAGCTCCTGCGGTCGGCGGAGAGGGCGCGCGTCCCCAATCCGGGCGCTCCGGCGCTCGACCGGGCGCCCGCGCTCGCGACCGTGGTGCTCGCCGCGCGGCTACCCCCCCCGGTCGCGCTCGCCGCGGCGGCGACGGCCGTCGTTCTCGCGGGCCCGAGCGCGCGAGCCCGAGCCCACCTGCGCGGGCCTCTGGTCACCGTGGGCGCCAGCCTCGCCTGGATCGGCCTCGTCGCGGCTATGAGCGAGCTCGGCTTCTCGGGCGAAAGCCGCTATCTGCTTCCGGCGGCGGCGCTCCTCACGGTTGGCGGCATCGCGGCGCTCTTCCTCCTCCCGGAGCTCTTCGCGGGCCGCCGCTTCGGGTGCGGACGACCGGCGGCAAGGGCGGGACTCGCGGCTGTGGTCGCGGGCGCGCTCGGGCTAACGGCCCTCGGCCGCGCGCCCGCGCTCGGGGACGAGCTCGCGCGGGTGCGCTACGGCGCCGCCCTCGCGAAGGACCTCCAGCGCGCGGTGCGGGGGGTCGGCGGACCGCACCGCCTCGTCCGCTGCGGGCGCCCGTACGTCGGTCCCTACCGCGGGCCGCTGCTCGCGTGGACGCTCGGCGTTCACAAACGCGAGGTCGAGTTCGACCCCTTGCGCCCAGGCGTCGCCTTCCGCTCGCGCCTGCGACCAGGAGGTCGGGTCGCGCCCGGACGACCGCCGGGCGAGCCGCCGCCGCAGCTCACGCGGACCCGGTTGTGGGAGATCGCCGCCGCGTGCTCGAGCGGCGCTCTGCGCTCGCGTTAGGGTAGCCTAATCCCTAGTGCAGAGGTATGAGTTAGCACCAGACATCGCACTTCCGGCTGGTCGCGCCGCGCGCGCCGCGGCAGGGCTCACGTCCGTGATTGTGCTCGCCCTCGCCGCCGGCTGCGGCGCCGAGCGCACCGCGGCGGTGAACGGGCGGAGCTCCGGTGGCGACGGCCCCACGGCACGCGCCGCGAAGCCGGAGCTCGTCGAGGTGACTGACCACCTCGACGGACCGACCAACGTCGAGATCCGTCCCGGGCAGCCGGGCCGCCTGTACGTCGCCGAGCAGGACGGCCGCATACGCATCGTCGACCACGGCCGGGTTCTCGCGCGCCCGCTCGTCGACCTGCGCGGCCGCATCGCGTCGGGAGGCGAGCGCGGGTTGATCGGCCTCGCCTTCCCGCCCGACCACGTGCGCACGGGACTCTTCTACGTCCACTACACGAACCGCGCGGGCGACACGCGCGTGGTCGAGCTGCGCGCGCGCGGCGACGTGGCCGACCCGCGGCCGGTGCGCACGCTGCTCGCCGTGGACCAGCCCTACGAGAACCACAACGGCGGCCAGCTCGTCTTCGATCCCGCTGGGCGGCTGCTGCTCGGCCTCGGCGACGGTGGCTCTGCCTTCGACCCCGAACGCCGCGGCCAGGACATGGGCACGCCGCTCGCGAAGATCCGCCGCCTCGACGTGCGCCGGCGCGGCACGCGCTGGGAGACCGTGGCCTACGGCCTGCGCAACCCCTGGCGCTTCTCCTTCGACCGCGCCACGGGCGACCTGTGGATCGCCGACGTCGGCCAGGACGCCCAGGAGGAGATCGACGTCCTGCCAGCGGGCGAGCGCGGACTCGTGAACTTCGGCTGGAGCGCCTATGAGGGCACGCGGCGCAACCGCGGCCACGCGCTCAACCGCCGCGGCCGTCTGCTCGGGCCGGTGGCCGTGTACGGGCGGCGCGGGGGCTGCTCGGTGAGCGGGGGCTTCGTCTACCGCGGGCGCGCGCTGCCGGCGCTGCGCGGCCGCTACCTGTACGGCGACCTGTGCACGGGCACGATCTGGAGCGTTCGCCGCCGCGAGGGACGCAGCGACGTCCGTCGCGAGCCGATCGAGCTGCCGCTGTTGACGACCTTCGGCCAGGACGAGCGGGGAGAGCTGTACGCCGCAAGCCACGACGGGCGGCTGGTCGCACTGCGGCCGTCCACCGAAAGGAGATAACGAATGATCTCGCCTCTGCGGGTAGCCGCCGTTCTGCTCGCGCTCGCCTCCGCGATCCTCGCCGCCGGTTGTGGCGGCGGCGCCGGCGCCTCGGGCGGCGACGACGACGGCCGCCGAGTGACCGTCTATTCGGGCCGCGCCGAGGAGCTCGTCGGCCCGCTGTACGAGCGCTTCGAGCGCCGAACGGGGATTCGGGTCGACGCCCGCTACGGCGACAGCGCCGAGCTGGCGGCGACGATCGGCGAGGAGGGCCCCAACAGCCCCGCCGAGGTCTTCTACTCCCAAGACGCGGGCGCCCTGGGCGCCGTCGCGCGGGAGGGGCGCCTGAAGCCGCTCCCGCGGGGACTCCTGCGGCGCGTCGACGAGCGCTTCCGCGACCCGGCCGGGCGCTGGGTCGGGGTGTCGGGACGCGCGCGCGTCGTCGCCTACGACAAGCGGCGCCTGAAGGAGTCCGATCTGCCCGACTCGATCTTCGCCTTCGCCGATTCGCGCTGGCGCGGCAAGCTCGGGCTCGCGCCGACGAACGCGTCGTTCCAGGCCTTCGTCAGCGCCATGCGCCTGACGGTCGGCGACGCGCGCACGCGCGCGTGGCTCGAGGGCATCGACCGCAACCGCCCGCTGCTGCTCGAGAACAACATCCAGACGCTCGAGACGATCTCCCGCGGCGAGATCGAGGTCGGCTTCGTCAACCACTACTACATGTACGAGCTGCGCAAGGAGCGACCGAACTTGCCGGTGAACAACCACTTCCTGCGCGACGGCGATCCCGGCTCGCTCGTCAACGCATCGGGCGTCGGTCTCCTCAGCGACGCGTCCGAGGCGCGGCGCTTCGCCGAGTTCCTGCTCGACATAGAGGGCCAGCGCTACTTCGCCACGGATACCGAGGAGTACCCGCTCATCCGCGGCGTGCGGCCCGACGAGGCGCTGCGCCCGCTCGACTCGATCCACGGGCCGAGGGTCCGCCTCGGCGACCTCGGCGCGAAGCTGCCCTCGACGGTCGAGATGATCCGCGAGGCCGGCCTCACGCCGTGACCGCGCTGCGAGGCGCGCGGCGGGTGCGCGCGTGGCCATCCCC
>DAIOHA010000002.1:3627-25683 GCA_036744955.1 Thermoleophilaceae bacterium
CCGCCGCTGGCCGTAGCGGCGGCCGTGGTGGCCGCCGCCGCGTCGCTGCCGCTCGTGTACCTCGTCGTCCGCGCCGCCTCGGGCGGCCCGGCGGCGTGGGAGGTGCTGTGGCGGGCGCAGACCGTGGCGACGGTCGGGCGCACGATCGTGCTCGTCGCCGCGGTGACCGCCGCGGCGACGCTCGTCGGCGGCGCGCTCGCGTGGCTCGTCGAGCGGACCGACCTGCCGCTGTGCCGCGTGTGGGCGGTGGCCGCGGCGCTGCCGCTCGTCGTGCCGAGCTACGTCGCAGCGCTCGCCCTGCTCGCGACCGTCGGCCCCGGCGGAGCCCTCGCCGAGTCGCTGCCCACCGGCGCGCGGCTCCCCGACGTGACGGGCTTCCCCGGCGCGGCGCTCGCGCTCACCCTCGCCACCTATCCCTACGTCTACCTGCTCGCGAGCGCCGCGCTGCGACGCGCCGACCCCGCGCTCGAGGAGGCCGCGCGCGGGCTCGGGCGCTCGCCGGTCGCGGTGGCGCGCGAGGTCACGCTGCCGGCGGCTCGTCCTGCGCTCGGCGCGGGCGCGCTCCTCGCCGCGCTCTACACGCTGTCGGACTTCGGCGTCGTATCGCTCATGCGCCACGACGTGCTCACGCGCGTGATCTTCCAGCAGTACCGGTCGCTCTTCGATCGCACGCCGGCGGCCGTGCTCGGGCTCGTGCTCGTCGTTCTGACCGCGCTCGTGTTGGTGCTCGAGGTGCGCGCTCGCGGGCGCGCGGCTGCGGAGGCTGCGCCCGCCGCGCCGCGTCGGGCCGCGCCGCTCGCGCTCGGGCCGTGGCGATGGCCGGCGCTCGCCGGCTGCGCGGCGGTGGTGGGGCTCGCGCTCGTCCTTCCCGCGGCCGTGCTCGTCCTCTGGGCGCTGCGCGGAGCGGACGACGGGCTCTCGCTCGCGGGCGCGCTCCTCGCCCCGGCCGCGGGCTCGCTCGGGGTCTCGCTGCTCGCCGCGCTCGCGGCGGTCGCCGCGGCGCTTCCGGTGGCGCTCGTCGCCGTGCGCAGCCCGCGGCGTTGGACGCTCGCGCTCGAGCGCCTCGCCTACGGGGCCAACGCGTTGCCCGGGGTGGTCGTGGCCCTTGCGCTGGTGTTCTTCGCCGCGCGCTACGGCGGGCCGCTCTACGGCACGCTCGCGCTGCTCCTCTTTGCGTACGTGGTCCGCTTTCTGCCGCAGGCGCTGTCGGGCGCGCGCACTGCGCTCGTCGGCGTCAACCCTCGTCTCGAGGAGGCGGCGCGCGCGCTCGGCCGGGGCCCGCGGGCGGCGTTCGCCGCGGTCACCGTCCCGCTGGCGGCGCCCGGCCTGCTCGCGGGCGCGGCGCTCGTCTTTCTAAGCACGATGAAGGAGCTGCCGGTCACGCTGCTCCTGCGTCCGATCGGCTTCGACACGCTGGCGACCGAGGTGTGGAGCGCGACCTCGGTCTCTTCCTACTCGCGCGCGGCCCCCGCGGCGCTGCTCCTGATCGCGGCCTCGGCGCCGATCGTGCTGCGCATGGTCGTCCGGCGAGACGGCCGACGCGCCGAGGCCGACGCCCTCGGAGCGGGGTGACCGCAGGCATGGGCTCGGCTATACCTCGCGACATGCGCGACTCCGTCACCGGCGCTTCGCCGACCCCGAGCGGCGCTTCGCGAGCCCCGAGCGTCGAGGTCCGGGCCGTGGCCAAGGCCTTCGCGGGCACCGAGGCCGTGCGCGAGGTGAGCCTGACCGTCGACCGCGGCGAGCTCTTTACGGTGCTCGGCCCGAGCGGCTGCGGCAAGACGACGCTGTTGCGCCTTATCGCCGGCTTCGAGCGCCCGGACGACGGCGAAGTGCGCGTCGGCGGCCGTCTCGTCGCCGGCGGGGGCGAGTGGACGCCGCCCGAGCGCCGGCGCATCGGGATGGTCTTCCAGGACTACGCGCTCTTCCCGCACCTGTCGGTCGAGGACAACGTCGCCTTCGGCCTGCCGCCCCGCGAGCGCGGGGGCGGGGCGGCGGCCGCCCTGCGGCGCGGGCCCAAGCGGGCCGCCCCCGCGGCCCGCACCGCGCTCGAGCTCGTCGGGCTCCAGCACAAGTCCGAGCGCGTGCCGCACGAGCTCTCGGGCGGCGAGCGCCAGCGCGTCGCGCTCGCGCGCGCGCTCGCACCCGGCCCCGAGCTCGTGCTGCTCGATGAGCCGTTCTCGAGCCTCGACGCCACCCTGCGCGCCTCGCTGCGGCGCGAGGTCGAGCTCATCTTGCGCGACGCCGAGGCGACCGCGGTGCTCGTTACCCACGACCAGGAGGAGGCCCTCTCGCTCGGCGACCGCCTCGCGGTGATGTGCGGCGGGCGTCTCGTGCAGGTCGGGCGGCCCGAGGAGGTCTACGCCCACCCGGCCGACCGCTGGGCGGCGGGCTTCCTCGGCGAGGTCAACGTGCTCTCTGGGGTGGGCCGCTCCGGCGGCGAGGTGGAGACGTGGCTCGGCGTGTTCGACAGCCCGGGTGCACGCTCGGGGCGCGTGCATCTCGCCGTGCGCCCCGAGCAGCTCGAGCTGCGCGGCGATCGCCAGGGCAACGCCGAGGTCGTCGAGCGCGAGTTCCGCGGCCACGACGTGCTCTACCGCCTTCGGCACGAGACGGGCGGCAACGTGCTCGTGCAGCTGCCATCGCTCGAGCTGTACGACGTGGGGGAGAGGGTCCAGGTGCGCCCGGCGCGGGCCGCCGTCGGCTCGCTCGTCGACTAGCGTGCCGAGCGTCCCGCGGAGGCCGGCTCTCCGGCCGCCTCGGGCCAGGACGCGTCGCCGCTTGTGGCGCCACGCATCACCTTGAGGATCAGCAGTGCGCACTTGCGCCGCGTAGGCGACACCTCGATCCCGAGCTGCTCGAGGACCCACTCGGCGCTCAGGTCGGGGATGTCCTCCACCCGCATGCCGATCAGCTCCTCCGAGGTGATCGACGCGGCCGCCTGGGAGATTGCGCAGCCCTGGCCGTGGAAGCGCAGCTCGGCGATCCGCCCCTCCTCGTCGACGGTCACGTGCACGCCGAGCTCGTCGCCGCACAGCGGGTTGTGGTCGTGGAACTCGAGGTCGTGCGGCTCGAGCTCGCCGAAGTTGCGCGGGTTCTTGTAGTGGTCGAGGATGTAGTCGCGGTAGAGCTCGTCCATGCTCTTCACAGAGGCTAGCCGCCGCCCGCTCCCCGCTCGCGCGAAGATGGACCGGTGAGCGCCGCCCCGCCGCCCGAGCCGCTCTTCGTCGGCGTCGACGTCGGCGGGACGAAGATTGTCGCGGGCGCCGTCCGCGGCGACCAGGTCTCCGGCACGCTCGAGCACCCGACCGACACCTCGAGCGAGGCGACGGTGATCGGGGGGATCGAGTCGGCGGCGCGCGAGGCGATCGAGGCCTTCGGGGCGCCCGCTGCGGTCGGTGTCGGCGTTCCCTCGCAGATCGACCACGCGACCGGGCGCGTGCTCTCGAGCGTGAATATCCCGCTCGAGGGCGAGCCCCTCCGCGACGACCTGGCGCGTCGTCTCGGCGTGACGGTGCTGATCGACAACGACGCCAACTGCGCCGCGCTCGCGGAGGCCCACGCGGCCGGCGTGCGGAACCTCATCATGCTCACCCTCGGCACCGGCGTGGGCGGCGGCGTCGTGATCGGCGGCCGCGTGTTCCGGGGGGCGACGGGCCTCGGGGCCGAGCTCGGCCACCTCGTGATCGAGGCTGATGGACCCGAGTGTCCGGGCGCCTGCCCGAGCCGTGGCTGCCTCGAGGCGCTGTGCAGCGGGCAGGCGCTCGCGCGCGATGCCGGCGCGGTCGCCGCCGCGCGGCCGGACTCTCGGCTCGCCGAGTTAGCGCGGGCGCGCGGAGGTCCGCCGATGGGCGCCGACGTCGTCGCCGCCGCCCGCGAGGGGGACGGCGACTCACTCTCCCTGGTCGAGCGCTTCGGCACCTATCTCGGCGTGGGTATGGCCGGGCTTGCCAACGCGTTCGAGCCGGAGCTGATCGCGGTGGGCGGTGGATTGTCGCGGGTCGCCGAGCTCTACCTGCCACGTGCGGAGGAGGAGGCGCGCGGGCGGGCGCTGCCGACGGTCGCCGCGCGGGTACGAATCGCCGTCGCGCGCAGCGGCCACACCGCCGGCCTGCTAGGTGCGGCGCGGCTTGCCGCCACCGAGGGCGTCTAGAGCCCGAACACCTCGCGCGCCCGACCCAGCGCCCCCACGAGCCGGTCGATGTCCTCCGGCGTGTTGTAGACGTGGAACGACGCGCGCGCGGTCGCCGGCACGCCGAGGCGCCGCATGAGCGGCTGGGCGCAGTGGTGGCCGGCGCGGATGCAGACGGCCTCGCGGTCGCAGAGCTCCGCGATGTCGTGGGGGTGGATCCCCGCGAGCGCGAACGAGATCGCTCCGCCACGCCGGCGGGGGTCGAGCGGCCCGAGCACGCGTAGTCCCGGCACCTCGGCGAGCGCGTCGAGGGCGTAGGCCGTGAGGTCGTGCTCGTGCTCGCGCACGCGCTCCATGCTCAGGGCGTCGAGGTAGTCGATCGCCGCGCCGAGGCCGACGCCCTCCGCCACCGGCGAGGTACCGGCCTCGTACTTCCACGGCAGCTCGTTCCAGGTCGAGCGCTCGAGGCCGACGTAAGAGATCATGTCGCCACCGCCGAGGAAGGGCGGCAGCTCCTCGAGCAGCTCGCGGCGCGCGTGCAGGATGCCGATTCCCGTCGGCCCGAGCGCCTTATGACCGGTCCAGACGTAGAAGTCGCTCCCGATCGCCGCGACGTCGAGGGGCATCTGCGGGACCGCCTGCGAGCCGTCGATGAGCGTGGTCGCCCCCGCGGCGCGAGCGCGCGCGCAGATCTCGGCCACCGGGTTGATCGTGCCCAGCACGTTCGAGACGTGCACGCACGCCACCATGCGCACGCGCCCGCCGCCGAGCGCCTCGTCGAGGTCGGCGAGCGACAGCTCGCCCGCCTCGGAGACCGGAAGCCAGCGGAGCGTCGCGCCCGTCGCCTCGCACGCGAGCTGCCACGGGACGATGTTCGAGTGGTGCTCCATCTCGGTCAGGAGCACCTCGTCGCCGGGACGGAGCCGCGTGCGCCCCCACGCGTGGGCCACGAGGTTGATCGCCTCGGTGGCGTTCTTGGCGAAGATCGTCGCCGCCGTCTCCCACCCGCAGAAGCGCGCCACCCGCTCGCGTGCTCCCTCGTACATGTCGGTCGCCTCCTGGGCGAGGCCGTACACGCCGCGGTGGATGTTCGCGTTCGAGCGCTCGTAGTAGCGCGAGATCGCATCGATCACCGCCTGCGGCTTCTGGGACGTCGCCGCCGAGTCGAGGTAGGCGATCGGGCGTCCGTCCTGCTCGCGTCGGAGCACGGGGAAGTCGGCGCGCACGTCGAGCGCCGGCCCGGCGCGCCCGGCGGACGCGCCACGCGTCGGCGTCTCGGCCCGGATCACGGGCGCGCCCACGGCGCTTAGCCCCGCTCCGCGATGAACTCGACGACCTGCTCCTCGGCGGCGGCGAGCTTTTGCGCCACGGTGCGCCGCACGAGGTCTTCGAGCGCCGGGTCGTCGAGCGCCTGCACGACCTCCTCGAAGTAACCCTCGACGAGGATCCGCACCGCCTCCGCGCGGGGGACGCCGCGGGTCATCATGTAGAAGATCTGCTCGTCGTCGAGCTCGCCCACGGTGCCGCCGTGGGAGGCCGACACGTTGTCGGTCTCGACGATGAGCGAGGGGATCGCGTCGCCCTTGGCCTTGGGGGACAGGAGCATGGAGTGCGTCTGGAGGTAGGTGTGCGACTCCGTCGCCCCGCGCACGATCTGGATCAGCCCCTCGTAGGAGGCGCGCGAGTCGCCGGTGAGCGCCCCCTTCCAGACCGTGTCGCCCGTGGTGTGCGGCCGCTCCTTGAGGTCGGTCGTGAACAGGTCGAGGTGCTCTGAGTCCTCAGTGAAATAGATGCCCTTGTGGCGCATGTCCGCGCCGGACTCGGCGGTGACGATGTCGAGCGTCTGCTTCGTGAGCCGGCCGCCGAGGTGGATCGGCGTCCACGCGCAGAAGGCGTCGCGGGCGATCTCGACCCTCTTCGTCGAGATGTCGTGGACCTCGCCCTGGCCCCAGTTCTGGAAGTGGGCGAGGCGCACCTGCGAGCCGGCCTGGCAGTAGAGCTCGAAGGCGCCCGAGTGGAGCGCCTGTCCCTCGAAGTCGGGCGCGACGTCGTACTCGCGGACCCGGCACTCGGCGAACTCACCGACCACCCCGAGCGTATGCGCGTACTGGGCGACTCCGGGCTCGTCGATCAGGTAGACGATCTGGAGCGGCTTCTCGACCTGCACGTTCGGCGGGACCGACAGGAACGCCCCGCCCGTCCAGAAGGCCGCCGTCGCCGCGGGGAACTTCCCCTCGGTCTCGGACAGCCGCCGCATGTACCAGCGCTCGACGAGCTCGCGGTGGTCCTCGACCGCGCGCTCGAGCGACTTCAGGACGACGCCCTGCTCGGCGACTTCGGGGTCGACCCACGACAGCACCGTGCTCGCCCCGCGCTGTACGAGCAGCCCGCCGAGCTCCGTCGGCTCCCCGACCGCCTCGGCGACGACGGACGGCAGCTCGTCGAGCGACTCGACCGTCTCGTAGCGGCGCGGCTCGAGCTCGTCGAGACGCAGCTGCTTGAGCGAGGTGGTCCAGAAGCCGGAGCGCCGCCAGTGCGGGATGGGCTCACGCTCGTACACCTCGAGCGCCGCGCGCCGACGCTCGTCGAGGAAGTCGGCCACGCCACTAGCCGGCACTCGCCGCGACCTCCTGGCGGACGCCCTCGTAGCCCTCGGCCTCGAGCTGGTCGGCGAGCTCCGGGCCGCCCTCGCGCACGATCCGACCGTCGAGCATGATGTGCACGAAGTCGGGTCGCACGTAGTTCAGGATCCGCGTGTAGTGGGTGATGATGAGCGTGCCCATGTCGGGGCCGCGCAGCTCGTTCACGCCCTCGGAGACGACGCGCAGCGCATCGACGTCTAGGCCCGAGTCGGTCTCGTCGAGCACGGCGATCTCCGGCCGCAGCATCGCGAGCTGGAGGATCTCGGCGCGCTTCTTCTCGCCGCCCGAGAAGCCCTCGTTCAGGTAGCGCTTGGTGAACTGCGGATCGATCCGCAGCATCTCCATGTTGCGGCGCAGCAGGTCGCCGAACTCCTTGACCTTGATCGGCTCCTCGCGCCCCGCGTTCACGGCCATGCGCAGGAAGTTCGCCACCGACACGCCCGGGATCGTCGCCGGGTACTGAAAGGCCATGAAGACCCCGGCACGGGCGCGCTCGTCGGGGTCGGCCTCGGTCAGGTCGTCGCCGTTCAGGACGATCCGCCCCTCGGTGATCTCGTAGCTCGGGTTGCCCATGATCGTGTTTGCGAGCGTCGACTTGCCGGACCCGTTCGGCCCCATGAGCGCGTGGGTCTCGCCCTTCGCGACGCGCAGGTCGACGCCGTGCAGGATTTCGTCGCCCCCTTCAACGCGGACGTGGAGGTTGTCGATCTCGAGGCTCATGCGGGGGTCTCTTCCCTCTCGGGTGCGGTATCGATGTCGGATGGCGCTGCGCGCTCTTCGGACGAGCCGAGCGCGACCGACGTAGACGGTGCGGCGAGGCGCGCGGCCTGGGCCGGTCCCGCCAGGTCGGCCAACGTCATGCCGCGCAGCGTGGTCACGATCGAGCCGCGCACGCGCGCCCACAGGAGCTTGGTCGGGCAAGCGTCGCCGTGCGTCTCGCGCGAGCAGGTGAGTGACCCGTCGGCGCCCTCGGAGATGCACTCGATCGGCGCGATGTCGCCCTCGAGCGCCTCGACGACCTCGGCCATGGAGATCGTTCCCGCGGGCCGGGCGAGGCTGTACCCGCCGTGGGCGCCGCGGCGGCTGTCGACGAGCCCCGCGCGACGCAGGCGCGCCACGAGGTGCTCGAGGTAGGCGAGCGGGAGGCCCTCGGCGGCGGCGATCGACCCGAGCGCCACCGGCTCCGCCCCGTCGCGGCCTGCGAGGTGGGCCATCACGCGCACGCCGTACTCGGCTTTGGTGGAAAACATCATCGCAGCGGATACCTACCTCCGAGGTAGGATATCGACGCCTCAGAAGGCACTCCGAGTGCCCCCCGCGCCGGCTGGCGTGCGCGCCCCTCCGAGGCGCGATGCGCACGCAGGTCGCCGAGGCCCCCGCCGGGAGAGCTCCGGAGCGAGGCGCTCGCACCGCCGCCCGCCTCTCATGGCAGGGCTCAGGCCTAGGCGCCCTCCGGCCGGCGGGCGCGCCGTGCTCGCGGCGTGCACCCGTCCTCGACGGCGCGGCGCGCCCTCAGCTCGCCGCGACCGCGCGCTCCGCGGCGTCGAGCACGCCCTGGCGGCCCTTGTGGCGGCGCTCGTAGTCGCGTACCTCGCGAGCCTCGTCGTCGTCCGCCCGGCGCAGGCGCTTCTGGATGTCCTCGACGCTCTCCTCGTCGTAGCCGGCCCACGGCTCGTCGCCGCGCAGCGCGTCGATCCGCGCCAGCACGGTCTTGCGGCTCGCGTGGCGGCGCTCGTAGGCGTCGACCTGCCCGAGCTCGACCTGGCTCAGCCCCGACAGCCGCTCGGTCACCTCGTTCGCGTTGAGCGAGTCGTAGTTCGCGATAGGCAGGTCGCCCTCGCTCGCCACCGCTCCACGCACCTCGCCCTCGACATGCTCCTCGCCGGGAACGCGACGAGCTTGCCCCGCGGCCTGTCGAGCGGCGTCCGTGGCAGCAGACGCGGCGCCGCGTGCCTGCTCGCGTGCCTCGGCGGCGACGCTCGACGCCGCCCGTGACGCGGTCTCGGCTGCCTCCTGAGCCGCATGGCGCGCCCCCAGCTCCGAGGCGTCGTAGCGCTTGCGTCCGTAGATTTCTGCGGCGACCACGTCGCGCGTGAGCTCGGGGATGCGCGCGCGCAGGCGCTCGAGCATCTCCTCCTCCTCGGCGCGGTGCTCGGCGGCGAGCGTCGCCGTCACCTCGTCAGAGAGCTCAACCGCGAGCTGCTCGAGCGCGTCGTAGGTGGCGATCTCGAGCGCCTCGGTCGCGCACTCGTCCTTGGCGTTCTTGAGCAGCTTCTCCTCGCCGGCGTCGCCGCGGAGCAGGTCGATCGGGCCCTTGGTAAGCGAGAGGACCTGGCCGACGAGGCTCTGGAGGACGCCCACTCCCGTCTGGACGAGGCTCTTGCCGACCCCGAGCTCGCCGAGGCGCCGCTCGAGCCGCTCCGACTGGCGCTTCGTAACCTCGAGGTGGGTCTCGAGCAGGGCCCTGTAGCTGCCCGTCGGCGTCATCGAGATGTGCGCGCGCAGCGTGCTGACGAGAGCCAGCTCGGTGGCGTGCGCCTCGTTGAGGTACTGGATCAGCTTGTCCTCCGACTTACTCATGGCGGGCTCCCGGCTCGTGCGTTGTCCTCGGGCCGTTGCCCGTGCCGGAGGCGGTCGAAACGGCGGCTCGGCGCGGCAGCGCTAGCCAGCCGCGTCGACCCACTCGTGCGAGACGTCACCGTGCTTCTCGGCGACGATCGCGACGTAGTGGAGCGGCTCGCCGCGCACCGACAGGCGGTGGCGGTAGTGGGTCTCCTCGCGCTGCTCGAGCACGCCCTCGTCGAGCATGCGTCGAATCAGGCGCGAGAACCCGCTCTCCTCCTCGGCGAGGAAGCGATCCTTGATGTTGAAGGCGACCCAGCCGTGATCGGTGATCAGGTTGAAGGCCTCGGCGAAGGCGAGCGGCGGGATGTCGCCGAAGCCGAGCGCCGCCACCGTGACGAGCGTGTTGAGCTTGCGCTCCTCGAGGTCACGGCGGATGTCCGAGGGCATCGCCGTGAGGTCGACCGTGTGGTAGGCGTCGTACACGCCGGGGCGGTCGCGGTCGGCGGCCATCTCGGCCTCCTCGATGATGTCGACGCCCACGAGGCAACCGACGCCGAGCTCGCGCTGGAGCTCCTCGCCCACCATGCCGTTGCCGGCGCCGACGTCGAGGACCCGCAGGTCGGAGGCCTCGTAGCCGGTGGCCTCGAGCTGGTGTTTGAGCAGACCGCAGACCGTGCGCGGCGAGTCGCACTTGAGCTCGTCGTAGAAGATCTGCTCGTACAGCCCGGGAATCGAGTAGACCTCGTGGTAGTCGTGGAAGCGGATGCGGCGCCAGTCGTCCTCCAGGCGCACCTCGCACCATTCCTCGTCCTGGTCGAACTTCGTGCCGTTGGACGAGGGAAAGCGGATGTCGAAGCCCTTCCCGTTGCCATGGTGGTCGGCTTCGAGGATCTCCTGGGTGCTCAAGTGCGTCTCCTTGGCTCGGTGACAGAAACGCCGCCTGTCCCTTGAGCAGGACGGGGCGGGGCGGGGCCCGCTCGGCCCCCCACTCACGTCGGCTCGCTCTCCCGGCCGCCGCACGTGGCACTGCTTCCCACTGCGAGGGGAGGAGATTAGCGCTAAGCAGGAGAAGGCGGTGATGTAGGCAAGCGCCCGCCCGTTAGGAGGCGGAGTCACCCGAGCCCGTCGCGGCGCGCGAGCGCGACTCCTCGAGGAGCGTCCGGACGTCCTTGGCGAGGGCCTCCGGCGTCAGGTGGTCGACCGGAAAGCCGACCCGCTGGCGCCCGCGTGCGTCGACGATCACCGTGCGCGCCTGATGCTCTGAGTCGGGCAGCTGAGGCTGGACGAAGAAGCCTTTCCACACGGGCTCGAGCTCGCGGTGCGACCCGAGGACAAAGTCCATCCTGCCGACCATCCCCTGCTTGTGAAGAAAGCGCTGGGCGTTGGCGGGCGTGTCGTCCTCGGGCTTGACGGCGATCGCCAGCGCGGGCACCGGCTCGCCGACGCGATCGAGGGCGAGTTTGACCTGCTGTGCCTCGGCGGGGCACGTCTCTTCGCACGTCGTGTAGAGGAAGGTCACGATCACGGGGCGCCCGCGCAGCGCGGCCATGCTGATCGGCTCTCCGTCCTGGTCGCGCAGCGAGAAGTCCGGGGCGCGCACGCCCGGCGGCATGATCGACCCGGCGAAGCGCTCGGCGCGAGCGCTGCGCTCGACGTCCGGCGCCGGTCCCGCGTCTCCGGTCTGGCTCTCGGAGCCTCGGCCCGACAGACCGAAGGCGATGGCGCCGAGCGACATCAGGCCGATCGCGAAGAGGGCGATGACGCGCCACGGAGGCATCGCACACGGGAGGCTATCGTCGCGCGCCGGGCGTCTGGGTCCACGCTATCCTTTCTGAAGTAACGAAGGTCGAAGGGCGCAGAGGAGTCCCCATGGCAAGCGGCACAGAGCTCATCCGCCAGGTCAAGGAGCGGATCAAGGAGGTGGACCCGCGCGAGGTGCGCGACCGCCTAGCCGGCTCGCCGGACAGCGCAAGCGCGAACGGCGCCGGCGCGGGCGAGCGCCCAGTGGTCGTCGACGTGCGCGAGCAGCACGAGTTCGAGGAGGGACACATCCCCGGCGCGCTGCACGTGCCGCGCGGCCACCTCGAGTCGCGCATCGAGGGCGCCGCGCCCGACCGCTCGAAGCCTGTCGTCCTGTACTGCGCGTCGGGCAACCGCTCGGCGCTCGCCGCCGACACGCTCGAGCGCCTGCTCGGCTACGAGAACGTCGAGTCGATGACCGGCGGCATCACGCTGTGGAAGGACCGCGGCTACGACGTCGAGGTCCCGCGCGCGCTCACGCCCGAGCAGCGCTCGCGCTACTCGCGCCACCTGCTTCTGCCCGAGATCGGCCTCGAGGGCCAGGTCAAGCTGCTCGAGTCGAAGGTGCTCCTGCTCGGGGCGGGTGGGCTCGGCTCGCCCGTGGCGCTCTACCTCGCCGCGGCCGGCGTCGGGCGGCTCGGGATCGTCGACGACGACGTCGTCGACGTCTCGAACCTCCAGCGCCAGGTCATCCACACCGGATCGCGCGTGGGCGAGCCGAAGGTCGACTCGGCCGAGGCGGCTATCCGCGACCTCAACCCCGACGTCGAGGTGCGCAAGCACAACACCCGCCTCGACGCCTCGAACATCATGGAGATCATCGAGGGCTACGACGTGATCGTCGACGGGGTCGACAACTTCCCGACCCGCTACCTCCTCAACGACGCGACGGTCCGGCTCCAGATCCCGGTGGTCTCCGCCTCGATCCTCGGCTTCGACGGCCAGCTCGCGGTCTTCCAGCCATACGAGGGTCCCTGCTACCGCTGCCTCTACCCGACGCCGCCCCCGGCCGAGCTCGCGCCGTCGTGTGGCGCGAACGGCGTGCTCGGCGTGCTGCCCGGGACGATGGGGCTGCTCCAGGCGACCGAGGTCATCAAGCTGATCACCGGCGCGGGCGACCCGCTCGTTGGGCGCCTGCTCCTCTACGACGCCCTCGCCGCGAGCTTCACGGAGCTAAAGGTCCGGCGCGACCCCGAGTGCCCGATCTGCTCGCGCGCACCGGGCGAGATCTCCGAGGAGGAGATGGGGGTCTTTCCGGATTACGAGGCCTTCTGCGCCGCGGCGGGCTGAGGGCTCTGCAAGCCCGCGCCGAGCGGCATCATCGGTCGCTCGTCCGCTCGGAGCAGGCTCGCGCCCTGCTTCCATGCCCAGCTCTTTTTTCGCGCCCTCAGCTCGGCCTCCGGCGGGCTTCGTGGCCTTCCCGCTCGAAGCCGCCTTCGCGCTAGTCTCCGCGCGCATGAGCACGGTGAAGATCCCGCCCGTTCTACGCTCGTCGACCGGCGGCGAGCGGGAGGTCTCGGCCGACGGCGGCAGCGTGGGTGAGGTCCTGCGCTCGCTGGCCGAGCAGCATCCGGAGACCGAGCGCCAGCTCTTCGACGACGATGGCGCCCTCAACCGCTACGTCAACGTCTACTTGAACGACGAGGACGTGCGCGTGCTCCAAGGGCTCGACACGCCGGTCGAGGAGAACGACACGCTCGTGATCCTGCCGGCCATGGCCGGCGGCTAGCTCGGGGCTTCCTGGCGGGGTTCGCGCCAGGCTCTCCGCACTGACGGAGGCGTGGGTGCGTGTGCGCGCGGCGAGGCGCTGGCTCGTCGCTGCGGCGGCCTGCGGGGCGGCAGGCGTGGCAGCCGAGGCCGCGGGCCTTCCGGCTCCGTGGCTGCTCGCTGGCCTGCTCGGCGGTCTCGCCGTCGCCCTGACGCGCGGCCGCCCGCTCGTGGCGCCCCGCGCGCCGATCGTCGCCGCCCAGGCGACGGTGCGGGTCGTGCTCGGGTCGCAGGTCGCGCCCGCGGCGCTTGCCGGGGTGGCGAGCGACTGGTGGCTGGTCGTCGCAGCGGTCGGGCTCACGCTCGCTCTGAGCGTCGCAGTGGCACGCACGCTCGCGCGGGCGAGCGGGCTCGACCGCTTGACCGCGACGATCGGGCTCCTGCCAGGTGCGGCGCCGGCCCTCGTTGCCGTGGGGGACGAGCTCGGCGCGGACGCGCGGCTCGTGGCGACGATCCAGTATGGCCGCGTGCTGCTCGTCGTCGCCTCGGTGCCCGTGCTCGCCCTGATCGTCGGGTCCGGAGCCGAGGGCGGAGGAATTCCGGGTGGCGGTTTCGGCACCGGTGGGGGCGCGGACGGGTCCGCCGGGCTTGAGACGACGCTCGCCGCGGCGGCGGTCGCGGTCGTCGGGGTCGCCGTAGCGGCGCTCGCTCGCCTGCCCGCCGCCTCGCTCGTCGGACCGCTTGCCCTCGCGGCGCTCGTGACCGCCACCGGCCTGCTCGAAGTGGGGGTGCCGGGCGCGATCGCCGACGCCGCCTTCGTCGGCATCGGGGCGAGCGTGGGGCTGCTCTACGACCGCGCGTCTCTGCGCCGCGCCGGGCGACTCCTCCCGGCGATCGTCGGGGCGGTCCTGGCGCTCACCGCCGCTTGCGCCGTCCCCGCCGCGATGCTCGTCCTGGGCACGGGCACCGACGCGTTAACGGCCTATCTCGCCACGACGCCCGGCGGCATATCCTCCGTTCTCGCCGCCGCCTTCGACAGCGGCGCCGACCTGACGCTCGTGATCGCTGTGCAGACCCTGCGCCTGCTCGTCCTTGCGCTCGTCGCTCCGTTCGCCGCCCGTCTGTTGCGGGTATCGCGGGCTGACGTGGCCCACGGCTATCCTTTGTAAAGCGATGCTCGGGCCCGAACTCGAGAACCGCCCGTGCGGGGGCCGCTACGCCGACATCGTCCAGGCGATCGGCCACACGCCGCTCGTCGAGCTCAAGCGCCTCTCCCCGAAGCCCGGGGTGCGCATCTACGCGAAGCTCGAGTCGCACAACCCGACGGGGTCGGTCAAGGACCGCGTCGCCCGCGCGCTGATTGAGGACGCCGAGGAGCGCGGGCTAATTCGCCCGGGCCAGACGATCCTCGAGCCGACCTCGGGCAACACGGGCATCTCGCTGGCCATGATCTGCTCGCGCAAGGGCTATCCGCTCAAGGTCGTGATGCCCGACAACGTGACCGAGGAGCGCGCGCGGCTGCTGCGCATGTACGGGGCGGAGATCGTGTACTCGCCCGGTGAGCAGGGGTCGAACGGCGCGGTCGCGATGGCACTCGAGATGGCGAGCGCCGACGCCTCGTACTACATGCCCTACCAGTACGGCAACGAGGCGAACCCGCGCGCGCACTACGACGGCACGGCCGCCGAGATCCTCGAGGAGCTCGACGAGGTGACCGCGTTCGTCGCCGGGCTCGGCACGGGCGGCACGCTCATGGGCAACGCGCGCCGCCTCAAGGAGGAGCGCGAGGACACGGTGATCGTCGCCGCCGAGCCGCTTCAGGGCGAGCTCGTGCAGGGCCTGCGCTCGCTCGACGACGGCTTCATTCCGCCGATCATCGACCTCTCGCTCATCGACCGGAAGATCTTCGTCTCGAACCGCGACGCCGTCGTATGGACGAAGCGGCTGCTCGCCGAGGAGGGTCTCTTCGCGGGCGTCTCGAGCGGCGCGATCGCCAAGATCGCGGTGCGCGTGGCGTCGGAGATCGAGGAGGGCAACGTCGTCTTCATCGTCTGCGACGACGGTTGGCGCTACCTCTCCTCGGGCGTTTACACGAAGCCGATCGAGGAGCTCGAGGAGGCGATCGAGACCACCGCCTTCTGGTAGGCGTCCCGCGCGCCTACTCGCGGTGGGCCAGCTCACGCTCGCGTTCGTCGAGTCGGCGCTCGCGCGCGTCGAGCTCGCGCTCGCGCTCCTCGGCGGGGAACGGCTTCTCCTCGTGCTCGTTGCCGCCGCTCAGCGCGCCCTTGAACTCACGCAGTCCTCGCCCGACGGAGCGGCCGAAGTCTGGCAGGCGCTTCGGGCCCAGCACGAGCAGGGCGATCACGAGCACGACGACGATTTCGAGCGGTCCGATGTTGGGCATGGCGTCCGCTGCGCGGCTGCCGCAAGCTTAGGCCCCTGAGCGAACGAGGGCGCCGGTGCGGCTCCGAGCGCCTACCCTCCACGCGTGCGCCTCGCCCGCTCGCACTGGCAGCAGATGGTCGAACACGCCGCGCGCGAGGCGCCTAACGAGTGCTGCGGCTACCTCCGCGCGCGCGACGGGGCCGTCGACGAGGTGACCGAGGCGCGTAACGCGCGCAACTCTCCCTACGGCTACGAGCTCGACGGGCCGGCGCTGCTGACGGTCAACGAGCTCGACGACGACGGTTGGCAGGTCGGCGTCTACCACTCGCACCCGCGCAGCCCGGCCGAACCCTCGCAGACCGACATCAACCTCGCGACCTACCCGCACTGGACCTACCTGATCGTGTCGCTCGCCGACCCGGACGCGCCGGTCGTCCGGGCGTGGCGGATCGACGACGGACGTGTCGAGGAAGAGCCGCTCGAGCTCGAGTAGCGCGGGCGGGGCGCCCCCGGCCCTGGGCGGCGATGGGCTGCTCTGTCCCCGCTGCGCCGCCGCGCACGATGACCACGAGCGCTTCTGCGCTCGCTGCGGGATGCCGCTGGTCCTGGCCGCGGACGCCGCTGCCGGCGAGGCGCCGGAGAGCGAGGCGCACGCCCGCGCGCGCAAGGTGCGTCCCGAGCTCGCGCGCGGGGAGCTCGTGCGGGTGGCCGGCGGTCGCAACCAGGCCGAGGCCGAGCTGATCGGCGGCCTTCTGCTCGAGGAGGGCATCCCGAGCCTAGTGCGCCGCGCGGCCGGCTCCGACGTGCCCGACTTCCTCGCCGCTGGCCAGCGCGACGTGCTCGTGCCTGAGTCGGGCGCCGAGGCCGCGCGCGAGCTCTTGGCCCAGGTCGAGGCGGCGGCGCCGGGGACGGCGGGCAGCAGCGCGAGCGAGTCCTCGCATGCGCTTCGCCTCGCCGCGGCGATCGCGGTCGGCGCCCTGGTGGCCGCGCTCGTCGCCTGGATCCTCGTCACCGCGACTCTGTAAAGAAGCGCCCGGGCGGGGCGCCGCCCGCGGGCTCGACGCGGTAGCGTGAGCGCGCTTGACGCTCCGCGACGGCAAAGCCCACGCTCGGCCGCCCGGGCGGTCCCGCGCCGCCCCGATCCGCGGTCGCGCGCGGTGAAGGCGACGGTCACCGGAGCGACGGGCTTTCTCGGCGCGCACGTCGCCCGGCTGCTGTCCGAGCGCGGCGACGAGGTCCGCGTCGTCTATCGCGACCCGGAGAAGCTCGACATGCTGCCGGGCGTCGACTTCAAGCGCTCGCGAGCCGACGTCCTCGACTACGACGCCATGCGCAAGGCTCTGCGCGGGAGCGACGTGCTCTTCCACACGGCGGGCTACGTCGGCTCGAGTCCCGCCGAGCTCGTGTGGAGCATGAACGCGCGGGCCCCGCGCATCGCCGTCGAGGCCGCGGCCGCCGAGGGGGTATCGCGCGTCGTCGTGACCTCGACGATCTCCGCCGTCGGCACCGCCCAGAACGGGCCCGCGACCGAGAGCACCGAGTACCCCGAGAACTGGCTCGGGCTGCTCTACCCCGACTCGAAGCGCCAGGGCGAGCGCGACTCGCTCGAGACCGGCGCGCGCCTCGGGATCGATGTCGTCGCCGTCAATCCGGCGTACGTGCTCGGCGTTCCCGTCGACCGCTCGCAGCCGGGCGAGAACTCGACCCGGACGGTCGGCAGCTACCTGCGCGGGCGCCTGCCCGCGGTGATCGACGCGCCGATGAACTTCGTCGACGTCGCCGACGTGGCCGCGGGCCACCTGCTCGCCGCGGAGCGCGGCAGACCCGGGGAGCGCTACATCCTCGGCGGCGAGAACTCGACCTGGCCGCAGTTGGTCGAGCGCCTCGCCGAGCTGAGCGGCGTACGTCACCCCGTCCTCGTGCTGCCCGGCGAGGTGGCGGTCGCCGCGCGCGTGCGCGATGCTCTCGCCCTGCCCGGCCTGCTGTCGGCGCAGGGATACGAGCTGATGGCCCAGGACTGGCGCTTCTCCTCGGCCAAGGCCGAGCGCGAGCTCGGGTACACCGCCCGCGCGCTCGAGGAGACGCTCCACGCCACCGCAGAGTGGTATCTCGAGCTGATCGACGCCGGCGCCTTCGAGGACGAGCCGGGGTCGTCGCTCGCGGCGGTCTCCTCCGCGGTCGAGGTCGCGCGCCGGCTCGGGCTCCTCACCGGGATCCGGGCGGCGCAGTCCGTAACCCGCCGCAAGCTGGTCGCGGGCCTCTGATCCGTGGCGCTTCCGCCCGTCCGTCCCGGAGCGACGTGCCTCATCACCGGCGCCTCGTCGGGGATCGGCGCCGAGCTCGCACGCGAGCTCGCGCGTGGCGGCCGTGGCGTCACCCTCGTGGCGCGCCGCGAGGAGCGCCTGCACGAACTCGCCGAGGAGCTCGTCGACGACCACGGGGTGCGGGCCGAGACGATCGGATGCGACGTAACCGACGAGGACGGACGCAGGCGCCTGCGTGAGGAGCTGGCCGGGTGCGGGCTCGAGGTCGAGGTGCTCGTCAACAACGCCGGCTTCGGCAGCGGCGGCGCCTTCGCCGAGATGGACGGCGAGCGCGAGGCCTTCATGGTGCGCACGAACTGCGAGGCCGTGGTCGCCCTCACCGGCGACTACCTGCCGGGCATGGTCGGGCGCGGGCGCGGCGCCATCCTGAACCTCGCGTCGCTCATCGCCTTTCAGCCCGTTCCCTTCCAGGCCACCTACGGTGCGACGAAGGCGTTCGTGCTCTCGTTCACCGAGTCGCTCCACGAGGAGCTGCGAGGGGCGGGGGTGACCGTCACCGCGCTGTGCCCGGGGCCGGTGCGCACCGAGTTCGGCGAGGCCGGTGGCTTCGGCGGTGCCGACGACCGGATCCCCGGGTGGATGTGGCTCGGCCCCGACGAGGTCGCGCGCGCTGGCGTCGAGGGGCTCGAGGCGGGTCGGCGCGTGGTCGTTCCGGGCGCTCTCAACCAGGCCGGCGCGGTGTCGGGCCAGCACCTGCCGCGCGGCGTCCTGCTGCCGCTGCTGCGGCGGCTGTGGCCCGTCGAGTAGCCGAAGCGGGCCGAATCCCGTGAGAGGATGCGGCGATGGAGGCCGCGCTCTCCCGCATTGCCGACCTCGACCTGACCGAGGAGCAGCAGAACTTCGGGCGCGCGGTCCGTGACTTCTGCGAGCGCGAGCTCGGCCCGGAGCGCGTGCGCGAGCTGACCGACGGGTTCGAGGACCTGCACGACGAGCGCGTGGCACGCCGGATGGCCGACCTCGGCTGGTACGGCGTCGCGATCGACGAGCAGTACGGCGGCTCGGGCGGCGGTTTGCTCGAGGCGTGCCTGCTGCTCGAGGAGACCGCGCGCGCCGAGGCGCCGATCGGCGCCTATCCGGTGACGCTGATCGTCGTCGGCGCGCTCAATCGCTTCGGGAGCGACGAGCAGAAGCGCCGGCTGCTCGGCCACGTGGCCGAGGGCGGGGCACTCGCGATCGCCATGTCGGAGCCCGAGGCGGGGTCGGACGTCGGCGCGCTGTCCACGCGCGCCGAGCGCTCGGACGGCGAGTGGGTGCTGAACGGCGCGAAGACGTGGTGCTCGTACGCGCACAAGGCGCGCGAGATCCTAATCGTCTGCCGGAGCGATCGCGGTGGCTCGAAGCACGAGGGCCTGTCGATGATCCTCGTGCCCCGCGACGCGGTTGGCCTCACGCTCACGCCGATCGGGACACTCGGCGGCCGCGAGACCAACGAGATCCACCTCGAGGGGTGCCGGGTACCGGCCGACGCGCTGCTCGGGGAGGAGGGGGGCGGCTGGTCGCAGCTGATGGCGGGGCTCAACACCGAGCGCGTGATCCTCGCCGCCTCCGCGCTCGGGCTCGCCCAGCGCGCCTTCGACGAGGCGCTCGCCTACGCCGGCGAGCGGCGTCAGTTCGGCCGCCCGATCGCCTCCTTCCAGGCGACCCAGCACAAGCTCGCCGACCTCGCGAGTGAGCTCGTGCAGGCGCGACTGCTCGTGCGCTCGGTGGCGCGGATGGCCGACGCGGCCCCCGACCGCATGCTGCCCCAGGAGGCGTCGATAGCAAAGCTCGCGTGCACCGAGCTCGCGAAGCGCTGCGCGCTCGAGGGCATGCAGATCATGGGCGGCTACGGCTACGCGACCGAGTACCCGATGGAGCGCCTGCTGCGCTCGGCCGTCGTGACGACGATCTTCGGCGGGACCTCGGAGATCCAGAAGAACATCATCGCCAAGACACTCGGGATGTGACCGGCGTGCGCGTCGCGCTCGTCGCTAACCCGAGATCTGGCCACAACACCGACCGCCGGGGGCTCGAGGCGGGGCTGCGCGCGGCGGGCGCGGAGGTGCTGTGCTTCGACCTCGATCAGCTCGAGGACGCCGCGGCCTGTGGTGTCGACCGACTCGTGGTCGCCGGCGGCGACGGGATGCTCGCCCCGGCCGCCGAGGCCGCGCACGCGGCGGGGATCCCGTTCGCGCTCCTCCCCACGGGAACGGCAAACGACTTCGCGCGCGGCGTGGGCCTACCGCTCGAGCCGGCCGCCGCGTGCCGGCTCGCCGTGCGCGGCGAGCGCCTGCGCGAGCTCGACCTGGCGCGCATGGACGGTCGCGCGTTCGTCAACACCGCCTCGATCGGGCTTTCGGTCGAGGCCGCCGACCTCGCGGTGCCGTTCAAGCGGGTGATCGGCCGCTTCGCCTACATGCTCGGAGCGCTGCGCGCCGGCCTGACCGCATCCCCGGTGCTCTGTCGCATCTTCTGCGACGACGAGCAGCTCTTCGCCGGCAAGGCCTGGCAGGCCATCGTCGCCAACTCGGGTCGGTTCGGCGCGGGCTCGAGCGTCGAGGAGGCCGACCCGGGCGACGGCCTGCTCGACGCCACGGTGATCCCCGCGGGCGCGCGCGTGCGGCTGCCCGGCTACGCGTACGCGATGCGCCGGGGCGCGATCGCGCGCGCAGGTGACGCGCGCCATGGACGCGGGCGGCGGATCCGCCTCGAGGTCGTGCGCGAGCAGGCCTACAACGTCGACGGGGAGCTCGTGCGCCACGGCTCGGCCCACTTCTGGGTCGAGCGCGCCGCGGCGACGATCGTGCTCGGGTGAGCGCCGAGTCGGTCGCGGTCGAGGGCCGGCGCGTGCGCGCCAAGGGTATCGAGCTTGCCCTCGACGCCTTCGGCGACGGACGCGACCCGCCGCTCGTCCTCCTTATGGGCCTCGGATTGCCGCGGCTCGGATGGGACGAGGAGCTCTGCCGGGTGCTCGCCGCGCGCGGCTTCCACGTCGTTCGCTTCGATAATCGGGACGTCGGGGGGTCGACGCACCTCCACGACGCACCGCGGCCGGACCTCGCCGCCGCGCTGCGCGGCGACACCTCGTCGGCGGCCTACCGGCTCGAGGACATGGCCGACGACACCGCCGGCCTGCTCGACGTGCTCGGCATCGAGTCGGCGCACCTGGTCGGAGCGTCGATGGGCGGCATGATCGCCCAGACGCTCGCGATCCGTCGCCCCGAGCGCGTACGGAGCCTGACCTCGATCATGTCGACGGTCGCCCCATGGGTCGGTCCGCCACGACGCGACGTCGTGTCGGTGCTCTTCGCCCCGCCCGCGCGCACCCACGAGGAGCACGAGGAGGCCGCCGTTGCGACGTGGCGGCGCGAAACCGCAAGGACGTCCTCGATGCGAACCTGATCGGATCGCCCGGCTTCGAGTTCGACGAGGCGCGCGTGCGCGAGCACGCGCGCCGGACCTGGGACGGCGGCCACGACCCGCGCGGCGTCGCTCGGCAGCTCATGGCGATCCAGGCGTCGGGGGACCGCACTGAGGCGCTGCGCCTACTCGAGGTGCCGACGCTGGTCATCCACGGCGCGGCCGACCCGCTGATCCAGCTCGCGGGCGGTGAGGCGACGGCGGCCGCCATCCCGGGCGCGCGGCTCGAGGTGGTCGAGGGGATGGGCACGAGGATGGGCACAACCTGCCGCCCGAGCTGTACGGATTCTTCGCCGACCGCATCGAGGAGCTCGCTCTCGCCGCGGACGGGCGGCGTGTGTGCGCGGCTGCGCCCCCGCGCCCGGGCGCGGACTGAGCGGACTGGGCGCGGCTCGAAGGCGGGCCGAGCCGCCGACCGCTGCGGCGAGGGGCGGTCCGGCGAGCCGCTATGCGAGCGCGGGGACCGCGTCCGAGGCGATCGCCTCGATCTGCGCCGCGGCGCGCTCGAACTCCTCGTCGGCGAGCACCGGAGTGCCCTCGAACGGAAGCTCGCGCTGCAGCTCGAGCCACGACCGGCAGCCGGCGTACTCGGGACGAACCTTGACGGTCACCGGGCGCGGGATTCGGTAGGCGCGGAGGAGGATCACGTGCAACGGATGACGCGGCTTCCAACGCAGTCGCTTCTCGGCGTAGTCGCTCGTCCACACGTGGTACGGCGTGAGCGCGTCGACGCAGCGGGGGTCGGTGATGAGGTAGCTCGCGGCAACCTCGGCGAAGGCACGGATGCGAACGCGCCCGGGCTGGTCGATGCCGCCGTCCTGGGTGAGCGCGCCGGCCGGCGTCTCGCCGTCGGGCCAGACGCCCTCCTCGAGCGCGCGCTCGAGCTCGGGTCGGTGCGACTCGCGCACGAGGTCAGCGCGCTGGTGGTCGAAGGTCGGGTAGAGAAAGAAGCGATCGTGCTCGATCTCGAAGTGCTTGTTCTCCTCGCGGATACCGCCCTTGCGCAGCGTGATGAGCTGCTCGCCCTCGGCGAGGGCGCGCACGGTTACAGCCCACTCTTTGAAAGCGATCGGCATGGCGTTGAGGGAGGGTCCTCGGTCGC
>DAIOHA010000003.1:0-15358 GCA_036744955.1 Thermoleophilaceae bacterium
TCTGGTTCTTCGGGCACCCCGAGGTCTACATCATGATCCTGCCCGCCTTCGGGATCATCTCGGAGGTCCTGCCGGTGTTCGCGCGCAAGCCGATCTTCGGCTACAAGGCGATCGCCGCCTCGACCGCGGTCATCGCCTTCCTCAGCATGCTCGTGTGGGCCCACCACATGTTCACTACGCCCATGGGCACGGTCGTGCTCTCGTTCTTCATGCTGTCGTCGTTTCTGATCGCCGTGCCCACCGGCATCAAAATCCTCAACTGGGCGGCGACGCTGTGGCGCGGGAACATCGTCTTCAAGACGCCGCTGTACTTCGCCGTGGCCGTGCCCGCGCTGTTCGTGATCGGCGGCATCACGGGCATCCAGCTCGCCGTCTTCCCGATCGACTGGCAGCTGCACGACACCTACTTCGTCGTCGCTCACATGCACTACGTCCTGTTCGGCGGCTCGGTGTTCGGGATCTTCGCGGGCCTGTACTACTGGTTCCCGAAGATGACCGGGCGGCTCATGTCGGAGGGCCTCGGAAAGCTCTCGTTCTGGATCATGTTCGTCGGCTTCAACCTGACCTTCCTGATCCAGCACTCGGCCGGACTGTCGGGCATGCCGCGTCGCATCTACTGGTACCCGGAGAGCGCGGGCTGGGAGGTCTTCAACCTCATCTCGACGATCGGGTCGTTCCTGCTCGGGATCGGCGTCATGATCACGCTCGTGAACGCGGCGATCAGCAT
Source organism: Thermoleophilaceae bacterium (assembly GCA_036744955.1). Taxonomy (GTDB): domain Bacteria; phylum Actinomycetota; class Thermoleophilia; order Solirubrobacterales; family Thermoleophilaceae; genus JACCUC01. The sequence goes on from DAIOHA010000003.1 coordinate 728, forward strand.
CCGGCGCGGCCGCCGCGCCGGCAACGACCCCTGGCAGGCCAACACGCTCGAGTGGTTCACGCCCTCGCCGCCGCCCGAGAACAACTTCGACGTCATCCCGCGCGTGCGGAGCGTCGAGCCGATGAAGGACATCCGCCGCGAGATCCTCGAACGCGAGGCCGCGCCGGCGGGCTCGGTCGCCCAACCGATCGCCTCGCGCGCCTCCTGAGGGAGCGGCGTTGACGCCCGGCGACCCGAGTGCGACGCCGTCGGCCGGCTTCCGCCGCCTCGCGCTAGGGACGCTCGCGGCCACCTTCCTGCTCGTCATCGTCGGCGGCGTCGTGCGGCTGTCGGACTCGGGCCTCGGCTGCGGCCCCGCGGGCAGCGGCTTCCACGGCTGGCCCATGTGCCGCGGCGACCTCGTCCCGGGCCTCGAGCTGAACGCGATCGTCGAGTACGCCCACCGAGCGCTCGCGGCCGCCTGCGGCCTGCTCATGATCGCGCTCGCCGTATGGGCGTGGCGCTCATTGCGGGGCTCCCACCCGGGCATCGTGCGGGCCGCGGTCGGCGGCGTTGCGCTCATCGTCGCGCAGGGTCTGCTCGGCGCGGCGACCGTCGAGCTGAACCTCGACGAGCTGCTCGTGGCCGCGCATCTCGGGCTCGCCATGCTGCTGCTCGCGTTGCTCCTCTACGTGTGGCGCTCGGCGCGTCCGGCGGCCGCCGCGCAGGCGGGGGATCCACCTGGGGGCGACAGCCCCGGGCCGGGCCTGCGTCGGCTGTCCGCCGCGGCATCGGTGCTCGTTTTGGCCACGATCATGGCCGGCGGGTACATGGCCGGCACGCAGAAGCACGGGCGCACGGATCACGTGCCGGGCGCTGGCGCTCATCACGCGTGCGGCACCGACTTTCCGGCCTGCAACGGGTCCTTCATGCCCTTCGGCCAGTCGCAGCTCGCCGACATCCACCTCACCCACCGCGCGTTCATGTACCTCGCCGTCGTCCTCGTGCTCGCGGCGGCCCTCCTCGCCCTGCGCCGGCGGCCGGGACGCGAGGCGGTCCGCTACGCGTGGGCGGCGACCGCCGTGCTGATCGCGCAGGTCGTGCTCGGCGCGGTGAACGTGTGGGTCCCCGAGGAGTACGAGCTGCTCGTGCTCGCCCACCTCGCCGTGGGCACGCTGCTGTGGATGGCGGTGGTGGGGCTCGGCCTCGCCCTGCGCCCGGCGCCCGCGGGCGCCGCAGCGGGGGCGGGAGGCCGCGAACGGGGCGAGGCCGGCGAGGGTACGGCGCCCGGCAGGCCGGTGACGGCGTGATGGAGGCCGGCGCGGTCGGCGCGACGAGCAGCTCGAGCGCCGCGGCCGCGGCGCGGCCGCGGGACGCGCGCTCGCTCGCCGCGGACCTGCTCACCCTTACGAAGCCGAAGGTTCAGTCGCTGCTGCTCTTCACCACGGTGACGACGATGCTCGTGGCCGGCGACCCGTCGCTTGGCTCCATCGCCCTCACGTGCCTCGGCGGCGCGCTGTCCGCGGGCGGTGCGGGCGCCATCAACCACTACCTCGACCGCGACATCGACGCGGTGATGCGTCGCACGAGCGACCGCCCGATCCCCTCGGGGCGCGTGCCCGCACGCTGGGCCCTCGCCTACGGCGTCGCGCTCGGCGCGGCCTCGTTCGTACTGCTCGCGGCCACCGTCAACGTGCTCGCGGCGAGCCTCGCGCTCGCGGGGCTGCTCGGCTACGTCGGCGTCTACACACTGTGGCTCAAGCGCCGCACGGCCCAGAACATCGTGATCGGGGGCGCCGCGGGGGCGATGCCGCCGCTCGTCGCCTGGGCGGCCACGACCGGCTCGGTCGGCGCCGACGCGCTTTACCTGTTCGCGGTGGTGTTCTTCTGGACGCCGCCGCACTTCTGGTCGCTGTCGCTGCTCATGAAGGGCGAGTACGAGCGCGCCGGGGTCCCGATGCTGCCCGCCGTGCGCGGCGAGGCCGAGACGCGCGTGCAGATCCTGCTCTACACGGTCGTGCTGACCGCCTGGACGGCACTGCCGCTGCTCGTCCCCGCTCTCCGCTTCGGGGTCGCCTACCTGGTTGCGGCGATCGTCCTCGGCGGTGCGTTCATCGCCCTGGCCGAGCGGCTGCGCCGGCGCGCCGACCGCCCCTGGGCGCTGCGCACCTATCTTTTCTCGCTGCTCTACCTCGCGCTGCTCTTCTCGGCGGCCGTGGTCGACGCGAAGCTGCTCTAGGCCGCGGTCTCCACCGACACCGCCTCCGCGAGGCGGTCGAGCGCCGCGACCGGATCGCCCGCGAGCTCGATGCTCACCGCGGGCCGACCGCGCGCGCGCAGCGCCTCGAGGTCGCCCCCCGCCTGGGCGAGCAGGAGCTCGCCGAACCCATAGCCGGCGTCCGGGACCTCGAGGTCCGGCTCGCGCGGCGCGCGCACGAGCACGAGAAAGCGACCCGTCGGTGGCCCGCCCTTGTGGAGCTGTCCCGTCGAGTGCAGGTAGCGCGGGCCGTAGCCCACCGTGGCGGCTGCGCCCGTGCGCGCGGCGACGGCCGTGCGCAGCCGCTCGGCCGCTCGGTCGAGGCCGTCGGACAACGGCGCGTAGATCAGCACGGCCACGTACTCGGGAGGCGCCGCGGCGGCGAACAGGTCACGTGCGGCGAGCGCGGGGTCCGTAGTCGCGTCGGCCGGCTCTGTCCGCCGCACGCCACCGCCGTCGAGCAGCGCGCGCGTGCGCGCCTTCGCCTCCTCGACGCTCGGCTGGTCGAAGGGGTTGACCTCGAGCACCCAGCCCGCGACCGCGGTCGCGAACTCGAACAGGAAGAACAGGCGGCCGAGGTCCGACACGACGCCGCCCGCGAGCGACAGCGCCGGATGGCCGAGCGCGGCGAGCTCCTCCGCGCGCCGGTGCGCTCCTCCCCCCTGTGCACCGACCGCCACGACCGCGCGGTCGTCGCCTCCGGCTCGCGCCGCCTCGAGCGGCTCGTCGACGACGGGCACGATCCCCCGCCCGTCCTTGCCGGTGCTCTCGGCCACGAGCTGCTCGAGCCACAGCCCGAGGCCTCCGAGCGGCTCGTCGATAACGAAACCGAGCTTGTCGCGGCCGAGGAGGGCGAGCGCGCCCATCGCCACCCCGAGGCGCACCCCGACGTTGTCGGCGCCAAGGCGCTCCGCCGCGCATAGCCGCCGCCCCTCCTCGGCGCCCGCGAGCAGCACACGAAGGTCCGTCCCCGCAAGCGCGGCCGGCACGGTCCCGAACACCGACAGCGCCGAGAACCGGCCGCCGATCTCCGGGTCGCCGAGGAACGCGCGGCGGAAGCCCCACTCGTGGGCGAGATCGAGCAGGGTGCCGCCCGGGTCGGTTATGGCGACAAAGCTGCGGCCGGGCCGCTCGGTGCCGAGCGAGCGTTGCGCCGTCGCGAGCAGCCGCCGCGCGAGCGAAAGGGTCTCGATCGTCCCACCCGACTTCGTCGACACGAGAAAGAGCGCGTGCTCGAAGTCGGTCGACGCCTCGACGGCGGCGACGGCGTCCGGGTCGACGGAGTCGAGCACGGTGAGGCGCGGGGCGCCCGGCGTGGGGCCACCGGCCGCGGCGAGAGACCGCCGCACGACCTCCGGAGCGAGGCTCGATCCCCCCATCCCCAGCAGGACGACGTCGCGGATCCCCTCGGCCCGGCACTCGGCGACGAAGGCCTCGATCTCCCCCACCTGCCCGAGGGAGGTTGTCGGCGCGTCGAGCCAACCGATCCGGTCTCCGACCTCGAGAGCGCCGGGAGGCCCCCACAGGCCGGCGTCACGGCGCCACACGCGACCCGCGACGCCCTCGTCGACGGCGCGCGCGAGCCAGCGGTCGACCTCGCGGCCGACGTCCTCGGGCAGCAGCAGCGCGAGCTCGCCCCCCTCGCCTGCCGCCTCGCCCGCGCGCGACGAGGGCTCAGCCATCGGCGAGGCTCGGCGCGGCGGGGCGCTCCCCCGTCACCCGCCCGAGCACCTCGCGCGCGCGCGCGGCGATCCGCTCCGGGGCGAAGCCGAACTCCTCGAACAGGACCTTCGAGGGAGCCGAGGCGCCGTACGTGGTCATGCCGATGACCTCGCCGTCGTCGCCCACCCAGCGGTCCCAGCCGAGCGGGCTCGCCGCCTCGACGGCCACTCGCGCGCGGCAGCCGGGGGGCACGACGGCGTCGCGGACCGCCCGAGCCTGCTCGGCGAAGCGCTCGAGGCACGGCATGCTCACGACGCGTGCCGCGAGCCCCTCGTCCTCGAGGAGCTCGGCCGCGCGCAGGCACGGATGGACCTCCGAGCCCGTCGCGAGGAGGATCACGTCGGGGTCGCCGCCGCCGGCCGGCTCGCCGGCGCGCACGACGTAGGCACCGCGCTCGACCGCGTCCGCGGGCACGCGCGCCGGGTCGAGGACCGGGACACCCTGGCGCGTGAGGGCGAACACCGAGGGCGTCTCCGCCTGCTCGAGCGCGAAGCGCCAGGCGAGCACGGTCTCGTTCGCGTCGGCGGGGCGCAGCACGTTCAGGTTCGGGATCGCCCGCAGCGAGGGCAGCTGCTCGACCGGCTGGTGCGTCGGCCCGTCCTCGCCGAGCCCGATCGAGTCGTGCGTGAGGACGAAGATGGACGGGATGCGCATGAGCGCCGCGAGCCGCAGGGCGGGCCGCATGTAGTCCGAGAAGATGAGAAAGGTGCCGCCGTAGGCGCGCAGACCTTGGAGGACGAGCCCGTTGACGACCGCTCCCATCGCGTGCTCGCGCACGCCGAAGTGCAGGTTGCGCCCCCCATACGACCCTGTTCCCACGCTGCCGCCGCCGTCGATCTGCGTCACGTTTGAGCCGCCGAGGTCGGCCGAGCCGCCGACGAGCTCCGGCACCGCGGCCGCCGCCCATTCGATCGCCGCGCCCGAGGCCTTGCGCGTGGCCATCGCGCCCGCGTCGGGGTCGAAGGTCGGCGGGTCGGCGTCCCAGCCCTCCGGCAGGCGGCCGTCGACGATGCGCTCGAACTCCGCCCACAGGGCCGGGTCGCGCTCGCGCACGGCCGCCGCTTGCTCGCGCCACTCGGCCTCGGCCTCGGCGCCGCGCTCCATGCACTCCGCGAAGCGCTCGCGCACCGCGTCGGGGACGTGGAACGGCTCCTCGTGCTCCCAGCCGTAGGCGCTTTTGGTGAGCCGGACCTCCTCCTCGCCGAGCGGCTCGCCGTGCGCCTTGGCGGTGTCCTGCCTGTTGGGGCTCCCCGGCGCGATGTGGGTGCGCAGGATCACGAGCGACGGCCGCCCCTCCTCGGCCATGGCCACGCGCGCCGCAGCCTCGAGCGAGTCGAGGCGCAGATCCTCGCCGAGGTCCTGCACGTGCCAGCCGTAGGCCTCGTAGCGGGCACGCACGTCCTCGGAGAAGGTGAGGTCGGTGTCGCCCTCGATCGTGATGTGGTTGTCGTCATAGAAGACGACGAGCCGGCCGAGCCCGAGGTGCCCGGCGAGCGAGCTCGCCTCCGAGGCTACGCCCTCCATCAGGTCGCCGTCGCTCGCGATGACGAAAGTGTGGTGGTCGACGAGGCGCTCGTCGTCGCGGTTGAACCGTGCCGCGAGCATGCGCTCGCCGAGCGCGAGCCCTACCGAGCTCGAGATCCCCTGCCCGAGCGGGCCCGTCGTCATCTCGATACCGGGAGCGTCGCCACGCTCGGGGTGTCCCGCGCACGGGGAGTCGATCTGGCGGAAGCGAACGATGTCTTCGAGCTCGAGGTCGTAGCCCGAGAGGTGCAGCACCGAGTACAGGAGCATCGAGGCGTGCCCCGCCGAGAGCACGAAGCGGTCGCGGTCGGGCCAGTACGGCTCGCGCGGGTGATGGCGCATCACGCGCGTGAAGAGCACGTAGGCGAGCGGGGCGAGCGCCATCGGCGTCCCCGGGTGGCCCGAGCTCGCGCGCTGGACGGCGTCCATCGACAGCGTGCGGATCGTGTCGACGCACAGGTCGTCGAGCGACCGCTCGTCGGCGGCCGTCGCCGCGGGGCGCTCGTCTTCGACCGTTCTCGCCACAGCCCGAGTATGGCCGTTCGCGCCGTCGGACCTCGTCGCGCATCGAGACCCGCTGGGGGCGAGCCGCCCCGCGCGGGCCGTCGGCGCCGCGACGGCCGGCGGCTCGGCCTGCGGCTAGAATGCCGCGCTCGATGGACCGGCGCCTCGCACGCAGGAACATCCGCACGGCGCTCATCGCAGGCGCGGTCTCGATCGTCGGCTTCGGCGCCTCGTTCGTGGCCGCCTTCGTCTATTGACCGAAGAGGCCCGAGAGCACCGCAACCTGCGCACGGCCTCGCCGCCGCCCGCGTCGGAGGACATCCACCTCCCCGCGCCGAGCTACCTGCCGATCGTCGTGGCCGCGGGCATCACCGTCGCACTCGTGGGGGTGGTCGTGAGCTGGATCGCGTTCGCCTTCGGCATGGTCGCCTGGCTCGTCGCCGCCGCGATCTGGATCCGCAAGGCGCGCGAGGAGATGGCCGAACTGCCGCTCGAGCACGGCTGACCGTCGCAGGCCCGCCGCCGCGACGCCGGCCGCATCGCCCGCTCCCGCTAGGGCGACCCCTCGGAGACCGGCCCTAGACGACTGCCGTCGCGTGCGGCCTCCACCTCTGAGGTCGCGCCGTCCGAGCTCCAGCACCGCACGATGTCGCGCATCGAAAGGACCCCAGTCAGCTCGCCGCCGTCGACCACCACGAGGTGACGAAAGCCGCCGCGGACCATCGACATCGCCGCCCGCTCGAGCGACCAGTCGGGCGCGGCGAAGGTCAGGTGCGGCGAGAGATGGTCGCAGACGCGCTCGACGTCGGGATCCTCGTTCGCGGCGAGCGACTGGAGGAGGTCGCGCTCGGTGATGATGCCGGGTCCCGGCTCGTCGGGGTCGACCACGATCGCCGCGCCGACCTCCCGCTTGGCCATGAGGCGCGCGGCCTCGCGCAGGGTGTGACCGGGACCGACAGTGAGCGTGACGGCGCTCATCCCCTCCTTCACCCGCATGCTCGAACCTCCTCCTTGTGACGCTTGCCGCAAACGTAGCGCATCGCCCCGCCGGGCCGTCGCGCGCCCGCGCGCGAGTGATCCGCTCGCCGCGACGCGCCCGTACTTCGGGCGTGATCAACCGACCGACCACCGTCGCCCGCCGCCGCGAGCTGTACGAGGAGGCTGTCGACATCATCGAGCGCGAGTACGACCGCGACCTCGAGCTCGAGGACGTCGCCCGGCGCATCGCGACCTCCCGGCGGCAGCTCCAGCGTGCTTTCGCCGAGGTGGGTCACACGAGCTTCCGCGCCCACCTCGCCGCGGTGCGGATGCGCCGCGCGCTTGAGCTCCTGCGCACCGGACGCGCGCCGGTGCGCGAGGTGGCGATGACCGTCGGCTACCGCCAGCCGGCGCAGTTCGCCAAGGCGTTCCGCCGCCATCACGGGATACCCCCCTCGTCCCTGCGGACGACGGGCGCCGACGGCGTCGTCGCGCGGCCCGCACGCGCTCTGGCCGCCTGAGCGGCCGGGGCGCCCGCGCGGCGCCCCTCCGCCGGAACGGTCAACTAGACTGCCGGGCCGCGATGGCGGAGGATCACGGCGAAACGGAGGGGCTCGACCCCGAGCCGCCCGAGCGCCGCGAGCCGCCGGGCTCGAGCGGCGACCACCCGCTCGCCCGCATGCTCCTCGTGGGCGCCATCGTCTCGGCGATCGGCGTCGGGCTCGTTCTGCTGATCGAGTGGTTCCCGCCCGTGGCATCGAGCGGCGCGCAGTCGGTCGACACGCTGTACGACGTCACGCTCGGCGTCGCGATCCCGATCTTCGTGCTCGTGATGACCGTCGCGATCTACAGTGTCGTGCGCTTTCGCGCGCGCCCCGGGGACACGCGCGACGGTGCCCCGATCCACGGCAGCGCGCGGCTCGAGGTCCTGTGGGTCGCGGTGCCGACGCTGATCGTCAGCGCGCTCGCCGCCTACTCGTGGATCGTGCTCGACGACCTCGAGGCACGTGCCTCGGACCCGCTCCGGGTCTCGGTGCGCGGGCAGCAGTTCGCCTGGACCTTCCAGTACCCCCAGCCGGGCGGCCCGCCGGTGCAGTCCGAGCAGCTCGTCCTTCCCGTCGGGCGCCAGGCTGACTTCACCATTCAGGCCGCCGACGTGATTCACTCGTTCTGGGTCCCGGCCTTCCGCATCAAGCAGGACGCGGTCCCGGGCATCAAGACGCAGACGCGGACGACGCCCACGCGCACCGGCAGCTTCGACGTTGTGTGCGCGGAGCTGTGCGGCGCGGGCCACTCCACGATGCGGCAGAACGTGCGCGTGGTTCCCCGGGCCGAGTTCGATCGCTGGCTCGCCGGCAAGCGCGCCGCCGCGGCGGGAGGGCAGGGCTAGGATGGCGCCGACGGGGATGAGCGAATGACGACGGCCGCCAAGCTCACCGCACCCGGTTGGTACCGCGTCCTCCTCGCGCTCCCGATCGGCGCCGCGATCTCCATCGGGCTCGTGGTCGGGATACGGGCGCTGAGCGGAGCGGACCCGGTATTCGACGGCACCGCCGTGACCACGGTGTGCCTGATCGTCGTGCCGTTCGCCTTCCTGATCGGGATCGGATGCTTCGACTACTGGTTCCGCTGGGCGTCCGGAGCGCCGACGGTCCCCGAGGACCACTCGGGCCACGGAGCCGACTCGTGGCGCGATTACTTCCGCGTCAACACCGACCACAAGGTCATCGGCATCCAGTACATCGTCACGACGTTCTTCTTCTTCATCCTCGGCGGACTCATGGCGATGCTGATCCGGATGGAGCTGATAGCTCCGGGCAGCCAGATCGTCGACGCGAACACCTACAACGGGCTGTTCTCGGTGCACGCGTCGATCATGATCTTCCTGTTCATCATTCCGGTCTTCGCCGGGATCGCTAACTACGTGATCCCGCTCATGATCGGCGCGCCCGACATGGCGTTCCCGCGGCTCAACGCCCTGTCGTTCTGGCTGCTGCCGGTCGCCGGCGTGATGATGCTTTTGAGCTACCTCGCCCCGGGAGGGGCGTTCGCGACCGGATGGACGGCCTACGCCCCCCTGTCCACGGAGCTGCCCGAGGGGCAGACGTTCTTCACGATCGCGGTCCAGTTCGCGGGCGCCTCGTCGATCGCCACGGCGCTCAACTTCCTCGTGACCATCATCACCATGCGCGCGCCCGGCATGACGTTCTTCCGCATGCCGCTGCTTGTGTGGGCGAACTTCACGACCTCGCTGCTCGTGGTCATCGCCACGCCGTTCATCGCGGGCTCGCAGTTCATGGTTCTACTCGACCGAGCGCTCGGGGCCGACTTCTTCAACCCGGCCGGCAACGGCGACGTGGTCATGTACCAGCACATCTTCTGGTTTTACTCACACCCGGCCGTGTACATCATGATGTTGCCGGGCTTCGGGATCGTCAGCGAGGTGATCACCGCCAACGCGCGCAAACCGATCTTCGGCTACCGCATGATGGCCTTCTCGCTGCTCGCGATCGTCGTGCTCGGCTTCACGGTGTGGGCGCACCACATGTTCGTGTCCGGGATGCAGTCGTGGCTGCGCATCCCGATGATGATCACGACGATGTTGATCGCCGTGCCCACCGGCATCAAGATCTTCTCGTGGCTGGCGACGCTATGGCGAGGCGTGATCCACCTTTCGACGCCGATGCTGTTCGCGCTCGGCTTCATCACGATGTTCACGCTCGGCGGCATCAGCGGAGTGATGCTCGCGATGGTGCCGGTGGTGATCCACGTATCCGACACCTACTTCGTCGTCGCGCACATCCACTACGTGCTGTTCGGCGGCAGCGTGTTCACGATCTTCGCCGGGATCTACCACTGGTTCCCAAAGATGACGGGCCGGATGTACGACGAGACGCTCGGTCGCGTGCACTTCTGGCTGTCGTTCATCTTTTTCAACCTCACTTTCGGGCCGATGCACCTCGTCGGCGTCGATGGGATGCCGCGTCGTGTCGCCGACTACGCCTCGGACTTCTCGACGCTCAACGCGATCATCTCGATCTCCGCCTTCCTGTTCGGCCTCTCGTTCCTCGTCTTCCTCTACAACATGATCGCCAGCTGGCGGTTCGGCCCACGCGCGGAGGCGAACCCGTGGCGGGCGAAGACGCTCGAGTGGCAGGTCGCCTCTCCGCCGCCCAAATTCAACTTCGACGAGATCCCGACCGTGGTCGGCGGCCCGTACGAGTACGGGGTGCCCGGAGCCGTGCACGGGGTCTTCAAGGACGAGTCCAAGGCGGTGCCCGTCGGGGCCTCCGCGGGGATGCGCAGCGAATGAGCTCCCCGCAGGGACGACCGGAGCGGCTGCTCGTCGTGGCCAACGAGACCGTGGGCGGGCGCGCGCTGATCGAGGCGGTCAAGGCCCACGCCGAGGGCGGGCCGGTCACCGTGCGCGTCGTGTGCCCCCAGAACCGCCCCCGCCACGGGCTTGTGGTCCACGATGACTCGGTTCGCGAGGCCGCGGCCAACCGGCTCGCGCTCACCCTCGCGCAGCTCCGCGAGGCGGGGGTCGACGCGACGGGCGAGGTCATGGACCCCGACCCCTATTCAGCCACGACCGACGCCCTGGCCGACGACCCCGCCGACTGCATCATCGTCTCGACGCACCCGCAGACGCGGTCGGGCTGGCTGCGCCGAAGCCTGATCGACCGCCTGCGCGACGACACCGGCCTACCGGTCGAGCACGTCGTCGTCGACCTCGAGGCAGAGCGCGAGGAGTCGTTGCACACGCTCGTCGTCGCCAATCAGACCGTCGGCGGGGAGCGCCTGCTCGAGCTGCTCGCGGCCAAGGCGGCCGAGCGCCCGCACTCGTTCATCGTCATCTGCCCCCCGACCGGCGACCCCGACGAGGCGCCACGGCGGCTGGCGGCGACGCTCGAACGCCTCGAGCGGCAGGGCCTCGAGGCCGTCGGCCAGGTGACCCACCCCGACCCGTACACCGCCATCCAGAACGCACTGCAGTTCTACCGCGTCGACGAGATCGTAATTTCGACGCTGCCCGAGACCCGCTCCGGCTGGCTGCGCACCGATTTGATCGAGCGCGTGCGGGCCTCGACCGACCGCCCGGTCGAGCATGTCGTGGGCGAGCCCGAGCGCGAGGGAGCGAGCGCCTGATGGAGTCGAGCTCCGCCGCCCTCGGCTACGCCCCGCTGCGCGAGCCCGCCGGGGTCCACCACGCCCACGAGCATCCCCCCGAGGCGAACCGTTCGTCGCGTGTCGACGCGCAGTTCCTCGGAATGCTGCTCTTCATCATCTCCGAGGTAATGCTCTTCGGAGCGTTCTTTACGGCGTACTTCTTCATCCGCGTCGTGGCGGGCGCCGAGTGGCCGGCTCCGGGCGAGACGCTGCCGGTGGCGATCGCGGGGGTCAACACCGCCATCCTCATCTCGTCGAGCTTCACCATGCACTGGGCGCTCGAGTCGGCCAAGGTCGAGAACCGCGCGGGGCTGCGCGCCGGGCTGCTCACCACGTTCCTGCTCGGCGCGACCTTCCTTACGATCCAGATCAACGAGTACGTGCACCTCGGCTTCGGGCCAGCCGACAACGCCCAGGCGACGATCTTCTTCGGGCTCACGGGCCTGCACGGCGCGCACGTCTTCGTCGGCCTGCTGCTCCTCTCGTTCGCGACGATCCGCGCCTTCCGAGGGCACTTCACGGCCAAGGAGCACCGCGGCGTCGAGGTGCCGGGCATCTACTGGCACTTCGTCGACGTGATGTGGATCATCGTCTACTCGACGATCTACATCCTCTAGGGCGCCGGCCGGCGGCGCGAGACGGCGGCACGGCAAGGCCACCCGGAACCCCGATGCTCAACCCCCTGCGTTCGGAGTCCGAGGCGTTCCGCTTCCTCGTCGTCGTCGCGGTGATCGTCGCGGCGATCGTCGGGGTCGTGCTGCTGGTGCGGGCGCTCTAGCGATTCGCGCGCGTCCCGGCGCGGGCGGACGTAGCGCCGCTTTGCAGGAGCCCTTAGGGCTTGAGGAGGTAGTCGGTGAGCGCCTTCACCTGTTCCGGCGTCAGCTGGCTGCTGTAGTTCTGCGGCATGACGCCCGGGCGGTAGCCGGCGGCGATCTTCGCGTTGGGCTTGACGATCGACTCGCTCACGAACTTCTCCGGGGGCGCCCCGCCCGCCGCCTTGGCGAGGTCGTTGAGGCTCGGCCCGATGTTCCCGTTCGAGGCCGCGGGCGTGAACTGGTGGCAGCCGCCGCAGCCGGCGGCCGTGAAGATCTGCTCCCCGTCCGTGGCACCCGCGAGGCCGGCGGTCGCGAGCGCGCCCTTGTCTTCGCCGGGCCGGCCCGCCACCCGGCCGACGTAGGCGGCGACGTCGCGCGCGTCCTCGCCCTCAACGAGCTTGGCCGGCATCGGGCTGCCGTTGCCCGGATAGAGGATCTGGTCGTGCGTGACGCCGGCCACCGTGTTCGCGCCGAAGCCGTCGCGCCGGGAGGGCCCGAAGGCCTCGTCGAGATTGGGCCCGGCCTTGCCCGCCGTTCCCGCGCGCTCGAGCACGTGGCACGAGCCACACCGCTGGACGAACAGCGCCTTGCCGTTGACCACATCGGGCGTGCCCTCGCGGCCGCCGCAGCCGGCGACGGCCGCCATCGAGAGCGTCGCGAGGGCGGCCAGCGACGCTCGCGCGAGGGTTGTTCGGCTGCTCCGGCGGGCGCTCAAAGCGGGCGAAAGACTACTCGTTCGAGGGGCGGACGGCGGCCGGCGGCTCGCCCGGCGCGACGAGGTTGTCGAGCTCTCCGCGAGCGGCCGCGAGGACCCCGCGCGCGACGCCCTCCCATCCGAAGCGGTCGCGGGCGAGGACCGACAGCGCGGCTCTCGCGCGCTCGCGCCGCGGGGCCTCGAGCCGGAGCCAGGCGACGAGCCGGGAAGCCAGATCCTCGACCGCCTCCGGGCCGAGCTCGAACGAGAGCAGGTCGCGGAGCGGCTCTTCCACCGACTCGGCGAGCACCCGCGTGACCTCGGCGAGCCCGGAGTGCGCGGCCGAGACGGGCAGCGCTCCGCACGCCGCCGCCTCGACCGCCACCATCCCGAAGGCCTCGGGAAACGTGCTCGGCACCACCTGCGCCTCGCAGGCGGAGAGCACGGAGGGCAGGTCGGCGTGCTCCAGGCGCCCGGTGAAGCTGACCCGCGCGGCCGCCGGCGCGGCCGCGCGCCGGTAGCGCTCACGCCCTCCGGCGTCGAGGCCGTCGAGGAAGGCGGCAAGGTACCTCAGCTCCGCGCGCTCGCCCCCCTCGAGCTCGCGGCCCGCCGCGGCCACCTCGCGGGCGCGATCGAGGTCGCCCGCCCCGAGGGCCGCGAGCAGCGAGCCGAGCCCCTCGCGGTAGGAGCCGAAGCCGACAATCACGAGGCGCGCGTCGGGCACCGCATCGACGACCAGCGGCCAGGCCGCGAGCAGCAGGTCGACGCCCTTCGAGACGATGAGCTTGCCGACAAACGCGACGATGCGGTCGCGCCGCGGGTCGAGGTCGCGCAGCGCGGCCGGCGCCCGGGCCTCGCCGCCCCAGGGCGCGGTCTCCGACCGCTCGAGGCGGTCGGCGAACGAGGTCAGCGCCCGGGCGGCCTCGGCGCGCGGGCGCGGACGGAACGATTCCGTGTCGACGCCCGGTGGCCCGAGCCGCGTGCGTTCGGGCAACCCCCGAACTTTGACGAGCTTCCACAGCGCCTCAGCGGTGTGGCGGGAGCCGACGAGCACGCCGCGCGCGGCGGCGAGCCCCTCGCGCGCATAGGGGCCGAACCGCTCGGGTTGCGGGCGCACCGTGTACTCGAGGGCGCTGCCGTGGATCTTGACCGCGAACGGAAGCTCGTAGCCGAGCGCCCGCGCGAGGATCGCCGGGCCCATGAGCGCGTGGTTGGCCAGGGCGAGCTCGGGTCGGACGCGTTCGACGACATCGCGCACGGAGGCGACGTTGGCGTCGAGGTAGCGCTCGAGCTCGCCGTCCGAGAGCTCGGGGAACGGCCGCGCCTCGAAGCCCTCGTAGCGGTCGGCCACGTAGACGGGAAGCAGGTCGTGGATATCGGGGCGGTAGGCGGTGATGCGTGCGGGACGTCGCAATTCGCGCACCCTCAACCCCCCCTTCTCCCAGTTGCCGACCGCGTCGACGAAGGGCAGCGACGCGGCCTCCCGCTCCTGGCACAGGATGTGGACCTCGTGGCCGAGCGCGGCCAGCGCCCGCACGAGGCTGGCGTTGTAGACGTTGCTCCCAGTGCCGCGCAGCAGGTAGCCGTGGAAGATCAGGATGCGCATGGGCCGCTGATACCCTCGCCGCCGTGCCGGAGCGACAGCTGTATCGCCTTCGCTCTCAGTCGGAGCGCGAGATCATCCGCGAAGTCGACCCCGGGCGCACCTATGTCGACCGCGAGACGGGCGAGGAGTACGAGGTCGTCGGCCGCGTGCTGCCCCTCGCACCTTCGCCGAGCCACCTCCCGTACTCGGTCGAGTACCTGCGTCTGTGCGGCTGCTCGCTCGAGCAGCTCGTGCAGAGGGATCTGAACGACTGCCCCCACTGCGGCCGGCGCATGCCGGCCGTCGAGCGCTAGTCCGCCCGTGGCAGTCGCGGGCGCATGGCAGTGTTCCTCGCGGCGGTGTCGCTGCTTCCGGTCGCGCTCGCCTGCGGCGGCGGCAGCGA
>DAIOHA010000003.1:15368-20567 GCA_036744955.1 Thermoleophilaceae bacterium
CGGAGGGTGATGGGAGACCCGTCCGGGACCGGCACCTGGTAGTACCAGACGCCGTGTCGGGCGCCGAACTGGTCGGCGTTCGGCTCGAAGGTCCCTTCCAAGTAGCCGTTGACCCCGAGCCGGGCGGCACCCAGCTCATCGGGCCCCAGCATCGGCGGCAGCGAGAGGAGCGCCCCACAGGGGGGGGCGCCCGCCGCGAACGAGCAGCGCCCGGCGGCCGCCGGCGAGGGCGGCGCGAACGAGCACGAGGGCCATCGAGCGCCGCGAGCGGACGTCGCAGAAGAGCGGCGGCGGCTCGGAAGCGAAATAGGGCAAGCGCTCATACGACCCGAGCCGCCCCGACGGCCCCGGTAGCGACAAGCCACCGCCCCCCGGCAGCCCTTCCGAGCGGTTCGAGAAGACCTGCGAGAAGAACCCGCAGGACTGCTACTGAGGCCGCTCGACACAGCCCGGCGCGCGGGCTAGCGCGTTCGGTGCGCTGGCAGCGGCGTGCGTCTGCGGCGCACGCGCGCGGGTAGCGGGCTCCGCAACGGCGCTCCCCCGCGCCGCCGCGGCGGCGCGGACGGTCGGTGCCCGTCGCGGACGCGACGCCGCGAGGGCGCGAAGCTGTCGAGCGGAAGCCCGAAGCCGCCGCCGCCCCCCTCGTCGCGCGGTTCGGGTCCGGGACCACCTCCTCCGCCGCCCTCGTCCGAGGAGTCGTCGTCGTCGCGGAGGCGGAAGAACCACACGAGCCACACGAGCAGCAGCCCGACATCGAAGACCCGCAGGCCGACCATGAAGATCCACCCCTCCGTGGTCACTGCCGGCGATGGTACCCCCGCGCCGGGGAGAGTCAAGACCTCCGAGGGAGCAGGTCCCGCCCCCCGGCGCGGTCTACTTGTGACGGTAGGTGATGCGGCCTCGATCGAGGTCGTAAGGCGACAACTCGAGCTTGACTCGATCGCCGGGCAGGATGCGGATGTAGTGGCGGCGCATCTTGCCCGAGATGTGGCCGAGCACCTCATGGCCGTTGTCGAGCCGGACCCGGAACATGGTGTTGGGGAGGGCCTCGGTGACCTCGCCCTCGAGCTCGATCTTGTCTTCCTTCGACACTACGCGACCCTCGCACGCGCAGAGCGGGGCCCGCCCGCGCCGCGAGCCCCGCCCGCGCGGATCCTCACAGCTTCTCGACGTTCACGGCCTTCGGGCCCTTGTCGCCCTCCTCCTGCTCGTAGGAGACCTTGGCGTTCTCCTGCAGGGTTCGGAAGCCCTGTCCGTTGATGCCCGTGTGATGGACGAACAGGTCGCGGCCGCCCTCGTCGGGGGTGATGAAGCCGTAGCCCTTCTCGTCGTTGAACCACTTGACGGTTCCGGTTGGCATTCCGTCTTGCACCTTCCTGTCGTGCACGGCTTCCCTCCCCGCTCGACGGAACGGAGCGCGCGTGCGGTCTTCCAGCCGGAGGGCCCGGCCACGTGCAGCGCGGTACGGTAGCACCCACTCCGGACCCGGCCGGGCCCGCGCGCTCAGCCCTCGACGCGGTCGAGGAAGGCCTCGATCGCCACCGCCGCCTCCTCCTCGCAGTCGGTCGTCAGCACGTGCCCACAGCCCGGAAGGACGGTCAACTGGGCGCCGGGGATGCGCCCGGCGAGCTCGCGCCCCGCGGCGCACGGGACGAGCCCGTCGTCTTCTCCGTGCAGGACGAGCGTGGGCACCTCGACCTCCGCGAGGCGCTCGCGCGTGTCGTGGCGCGCGATCGCCGCGAACTGCGCGGGCGCGGTGGCAAGCGGCGTCGCGTCGGTGGTCCGGAGGGCCACCTCCTCGGACAGGCGATCGGCGTCGTCGAGGGTGCGCTCCGAGTACAGCAGCGGCGCGACGATGCGGATCGTCCGCCCCGCCCCGAGCACCGGCCGCAGCGCGAGCGAGGCGAGCATGCGCCACGGGGGCGGCCCCGAACGCCCGCCGGCGCGCGGGCTGGTGCAGCACAGGGCGAGCGAACGCACGCGCTCGGGGTGGTCGAGCGCGAGGTGTTGGACGACCATGCCGCCCATCGAGGCCCCGACCACGTGGGGGTGCTCGACTCCGGCGTCGTCGAGCACGGCGCGGACGTCGTCCGCGAGATCGGTCATCGACCACAGCCCGAGCGGGCGATCTGAGCCGCCGGTCCCGCGGTTGTCGAGGACGATCGCCCGCCGGCGCGCGGCGATGTGGGGAAGCAGGCGAAACCACGCGTGCCCCGAGCCCATGAATCCCATGACGAGCACGACTGGCTCGCCCTCGCCGTAGGCGCGCCAGGCGATGCGGGTGCCGTCCCCTGACCGTGCCGTCCCACTCGCGTCGGGCGGCGTCTCGACACGGCCGGGGAAGCGCGGCCGCGCGGGCGCGCTCACCGGCCCTCGAAGGTCGCCTTGCCCGGTCCCTGCTCGAGAAAGGTGAGCACGGCTCGCCTGAGGTCCTCGGTCGCGAACAGCGGCGGGACGATCTCGGTGGTGGCGGCGTCGGC
This sequence comes from Thermoleophilaceae bacterium, assembly GCA_036744955.1. Classification (GTDB taxonomy): domain Bacteria; phylum Actinomycetota; class Thermoleophilia; order Solirubrobacterales; family Thermoleophilaceae; genus JACCUC01. Next base: position 17,849 of record DAIOHA010000003.1, read on the forward strand.
GCCGCGCACTCCCTCGTCGAGAAACGCGCGCACGACGCGCTTCGTGGCCGCGTTGGCCAGCGTGGGCCCGGCGGCGAGGCGCGCGGCGAGCTCCGTGGCGCCCGCGAGCAGCTCATCGTCGGCGAGGACGCGGTTGACCACATTCCAGCGCTCGAGCGTCGCCGCGTCGTAGAGGTCGCCGCTCATCACGAGCTCGCGCGCCCGCGCCGGTCCGGCGCGCTCGGCGACACGCTGGGTCCCGCCCATAAACGGCGACACGCCGACGACGATCTCGACGAGCCCGAAGCGAGCCGACTCGGCCGCCCAGATTATGTCGCAGGCGAGCGACAGCTCGAAGCCGGCGGTCAGGCACAGCCCGTGCACGCAGGCGATCGTGGGGATAGGCAGGTCCTCGAGTCCGTGCGCGAGCCGGAAGAGCCTGTGGGCGAGCGCCTCGGCGTCGTCTGGGCTCAGCCCGTCGAAGATGTTGACATCGACCCCGCCGGTGAAGACGCGGCCCTCGGCACGCACGAGCAGCGCGCGGAGCGGGGACGTCCGGGCCTCTTCGAGGGCCGCCTCGAGGTCGTCGAGCACCGCGGCCCCAAAGAGGTTGAGCGGCGGGTCGTCGAGGACGATGTGGCCGACCGCCTCGTGGCGCTCGAAGCGCACGCGCCGGCGCTCGGCGTCTTCCGAGGCGGGCTCAGCCACGCAGCTCGTCGGCGACCTCGGCGAGCTCGTCCGGGCTCGCCTCGCCGGGGTGCGCGGGGAGCTCGAGCGGGTCGTCGTGGTAGCGCGGAATCACGTGCAGGTGGAAGTGGAAGACCGTCTGCCACGCGGCGGGCTCGGCCGCGTTGAGGACGTTTACGCCGTCGCAGCGGAGGCGCTCGCGCATCCGCCGGGCGAGACGGCGCGCGGCCACCGCCGTGTGGCGCAGCTCGTCGTCGTCGATCTCGTACAGGTTCGGCGTGTGGCGGCGCGGGATCACGAGCGCGTGGCCGCGCGTCCACGGGTTGAGGTCCATGAACGCGACGGTGTGTTCGTCCTCGTCGACCTTCTGGGCGGCCACCTCGCCCGCGACGATCCCGCAGAAGATGCAGTCTTCGGCCACGGCGGGACCCTATCGCGACTGCGCCGCGGTCTAGAGCCAGCCGCTGTGGCGAAAGCGCCGATAGAGAAGCACGCTGATGACGATCATCAGCGTGAGCGCCGCGGGGTACCCGAGCGGCGATCCGAGCTCCGGCATGAACTCGAAGTTCATTCCGTAGATCCCCGCGATCATCGTCGGGACGGCGATGATCGCCACCCACGCGGAGATCTTGCGCATGTCCTCGTTCTGGCGCACGCCAACCTGGGTCAGGTTCGCGGTGAGGATGTTCGTGAGCAGCTCGTGTTGGCTCTCGACCTGCTCGACCACGCGCGTGAGGTGGTCGCGAACGTCGCGGAAGTAGGAGGTCATCGAGCCGTCCACCTGCGGGAGACCGCCCTCGATCAGGGCGTCGAGCGCCTCGGCCAGCGGGATCGCGGCGCGCGAGAACTCGAGCACCTCGCGCTTGAGCTTGAAGATCCTCTCGGCGGGGTTCGTGCGCTCGGGCGAGAACACCTCGGCCTCGACCTCCTCGATGTCCTGCTCGAGGGCCTGGGCTACGGGCAAGTAGCCGTCGACGACGCGGTCGACGATCGCGTGCACGATCGCGTCCGGCCCACAGCGCAACCGCTCGGGCTCGCTCTCCACCCGCCGCCGCACCTCGGCGAGTCCCGCCGCCTCGCCGTGGCGCACCGAGACCACGAACCCGTCGCCGAGGAAGAGCAGGATCTCGCCGAGCTCGATGTCGTCGGTCTCGTCGTGGTAGCTCACGGGCTTCAGCACCAGCAGGAGCGTGTCGCCGTAGACCTCGAGCTTCGGCCGTTGGTGGGCCTTCACGGCGTCCTCGACGGCGAGCTCGTGCAGGTCGAACTCGCGGCGCACGGCGTCGAGCTCGTCGGGGCTCGGCTCGTGCAGCCCGATCCACACGAATGCGCCGCGCTCGCTCGCCGCCTCGAGGGCGTCGCCGAGGGGCAGGGCGCCGTCGCGGCGTCGACCGTCCTCGTACACCGCGCAGTCGATGATCATCCGTCGGGATTCTCGCGCAGGCGGCGGGCGAGCTCGACCGCGGACGCGCGATCGGTGACCTCCCCAGCGAAGGTGGCCTCCGACAGCGCCCCGAGCAGGCGCCCGAGCTCGGGACCGGGGCTCAGCGCGAGCTGCTCGGTCAGGTCGTCTCCGCGCACAGGCGGCGACGGCGCGCCGCCCGCCGCGCGCCACGCGAGCGCCTCGACCATGAGCTCGCGGGCGAGCTCGAGGTGAGCGGCGATCGCGCGCTCGTGCCCACGCCCGCGGGTGGCGAGCCGGTCGGCGCACGACAGGAGGGTCACCTCGACCTCGACGGGCTCGCACGCCGTCAGGGAGCGGTAGATCGTGCGCCGGGACAGCGGCCGCTCGTGGACGAGGAAGCCGAGGATCAGGTGAGTGCCGGCGAGCGCCGACAGGAAGGTGCGCAGGCGCTCGCTCGTGCGCAGGCGGCGGCACAGGGCGGCGACCATGTCGGCTCCGACGCGATCGTGGCCAAGGAAGGTCACCCGCCCGTCCTCGCGCACGCCGCGCGTGGCCGGCTTGCCGATGTCGTGCAGGAGCGCGCCGAGGCGCAGTGCCTGCCCGCGGGTCAGCTCGTCGCCGAGTGGCTCGGCGAGCACGCGAGCAAGC
>DAIOHA010000004.1:0-16271 GCA_036744955.1 Thermoleophilaceae bacterium
GACACGCTGCACCTCGTTCTTGAGGGCGGAGAGATCACCCGGGGTCCATCGGGCAAGCCCCGGGCACGCGGCGACCCCGCCGCCAGCCGCGGCGGCGCCGCGCCGGCGCACGGACAGGCCGACCGCGCCCGGCCGGCGCCCGAATACCATCGCTCGCGATGGCGAGCGCCGACGCCGAGGCCCCTCCCGCGCCCCCGAGCGACCTTCCGCCGGAGCTGCGGCGCGCACCCGCTCCGCGCCGCGGCGGGCCGCTCGCGCTGCTGCGGTTCATGCGCCGCCACCGGATGCTCTCCCTCCGCTACGCGCGCCTGCTGCTCCGGCTCGGGCGACGGCGATGGCTGTCGCCGGCGGGGCGGCGTCTCGTGCTCGACGGGCTGTGCTTCATCGGCCCGCGCGTGACGCTCGAGATCGGCCGCCGCGGGCGCGTCGAGCTCGGGCGCTGGTCGTGGCTCGGGCATGGGACGAAGCTGCGCTGTCACGAGGGGGTCATCTCGATCGGCGCCAAGACCGTGCTCGGACAGGAGTGCACGATCTCCGCCTACCAGCACGTCTCGATCGGGCGCGAGTGCGTGATCGCCGACCGCGTCATGCTCATCGACTTCGACCACGGCGCCGTCGAGGTCGACCGCCCCGTTCGCCATCAGGGCATCTACAAGCGCGCCGTGCGCGTGGGCCATAACGTGTGGATCGGCTACGGGGCGTGCATCCTGCGCGGCGTGACAGTAGGCGACAACGCGATCGTCGGCACAAACGCGGTGGTGACGCGCGACGTGCCCGAGAACGCGGTTGTCGGCGGCGTGCCCGCACGGATCATTCGCATGCGCGAGGCGCCGGCGCGCATGCGCTTCGAGTAGCGCCGTCCTCGGCCGCCGCAACCATGCGGCGCGATGGAGGGCTCCCACGCCGCGCGCAGCGAGGCGGTCAGCTTCGGCCGCATCGTGTCCTTCACCGACGGCGTGTTCGCGATCGCCATCACGCTGCTCGTGCTCAACTTCGAGGTGCCGCACGTCCACGACGAGACAGAGCGCCAGCTCGCGCACCTCCTGGACGAGCTCGCGGGCGACTTCGGCGCCTACTGCCTGAGCTTCGCGGTCCTCGGCCGCCTGTGGATCGTGCACCACCGGCTGTTCTCGATGCTCGCCACCTTCGACGGGCGGTTGATCACGCTCAACCTCTTCTACCTCGCCATGATCGTGCTCGTCCCCTTCACGGCCGAGCTGCTCGGCGACTACGGGGCCGAGCCCTTGCCCGCCGCCCTGTACGCGGCGGTGCTGGCCGCCGCCTCCGCCCTCAACTGGTTGATGGCCCGCCACGCAGCGCACGCCGGTCTTATCCGGCCCGACCGCCAAGAGGCGGTGGCGCCCTGGGCCTCAGCCGGAGCGCTCTACATCCCGGGCGTATTCGCCGTCTCGATCCCGATCGCCTTCCTGAGTCCGTTGGCGGCCGAGCTCATGTGGGTTCTGCTCGTGGTGGGCCGGGCGGTCGGCTCCCGGCGCGGGGGCCGGTTGGACTAACGCGCGGGGCGGTCGGGCCGCCGCTAGCGCACGCGCGCCGGGGCCGGCGCCACCTCCGCGTAAAGGCCGGCGATCTGCCGCGCCACGTCGCTCCAGTCGAAGCCGAGCACGTGCTCGGACGCCTCGGCCACGAGCCGGTCGCGCAACTCGGGGTCGGTAAGGATGCGCTCGGCCATGACGGCGAGCGAGGCAGGGTCGCGCGAGCGGAAGCGCAGCCCGACGTCCTCGTTCGGTACGACCTCTCGCAGGCCGCCGGTGTCGGCCACGAGGCACGGGCAGTCGCTCGCCATGGCCTCGAGGGCGACGAGTCCGAACGGCTCGTAGATCGAGGGCACAACCGTGAGGTCGGCGATCCGGTAGAGCGAGTGCAGGACGTCGTCGCCGATCCAGCCCAGGAACGTCCCGTGGGCGTCGAGGCCGAGCTCCGCCGCCTGCTTGCGGAGCTCCGCCTCGTGCGTCCCCGACCCGGCGACGAGGAAGCGCACGTTGCCCACCCGCTCGACGAGCGTCGGCAGCGCCTCGAGCGCGAGCTGGAACCCCTTCTCGTAGACGAGCCGACCGACGAGCAGCACGAGCCGCTCGTCCGGCGCGGCGAAGCGCGCCCGCAGTTCGTCGAGGTCGGCCACGGGGACGAGCTCGGCCGGGTCGATCCCGTTGGGGACGACGGCGATGCGCTCCTCCTCGAGGCCGTAGATGTCTGCGACGTGCTCGCGCATGTAGGCCGAGCAGGTGACGACGCGCTCGGCGCGGTTGGCCATCCACCGCTCGACGCCGTGGATGTGCGACTGCGGGTGCTTGTCGACCCAGCCTTGGTGGCGGCCGTACTCGGTCGCGTGGATCGTCATCACGAGCGGTGCGCGGAAGCGCCGCGCGAGGTGGTCGCCGGCCACGGCGACGAGCCAGTCATGGCCGTGAACGACGTCGAAGGAGAAGCGGTCGCCGAGCTCGACCCCGGCGGCGAGCATGTCGGCGTTCATGTGCTCGACCCAGGTGACGAACTCGCCGAGCTCGCGCGGGCGGTCCGGCTCGCGCACCCGGTGGACGACGACGCCGGCCACATCTTCCTCGGCCGGCGACTCCTCGTGCCCACGGGTGAGCACGTGCACCTCGACGCCGCGGATGACGAGCGCCTCCGAGAGCTTGCGCACGTGACGAGCCAGGCCGCCCTCGATCAGGGGCGGGTACTCCCAGGAGAGGATGAGGACACGCACGGCGGGGCGGGCGACTAGGGCGTGAGAAGGGGGCTCAGGTCGAGCTCGGGTGCGAGGTTACCGAGGGTCGCCTCCGGCTCGGGGCCGCAGTCTGCCAGAGCCGACTCGAGCGCGGCCTCGAGCTCGGCGGCGTGGCCCCGGGCGCGCTCGAGCGGGTAGTCGGCGGCGAGCGCGCGCGTAACCTGGAACGCCCAGTCGCTCGCCTGTAGCGCGAGCAGCTCGCGCACGGCCCGAGCGAGCGCGCGCGGGCGCGGCCGGCCCTCGTGGGTGGCGACCGCCACGCGCAGCTCGGCGCGCCGGGCGGCGAGCGCGAGCTCCGAGACCCGCGGGGAGTCCCACGTCGTTAGGTCCTTGGGCATCCCCCAGCTCGAGCGCTCGAGCGCGCGGCCCCCGATGGGGTCGACCTGCTCGACCGCTCGCGAGAGCGGCAGCAGCTCAACCTCGTGCGCCGCGGCCTCGGCGAGCACGGCGGCGAGCCAAGCCTGGCCCTCGTACCACCAGTGTCCGAGGAGCTCGGTGTCGAGCGGGCAGCACAGCAGGCCGGATCGTCCGCGCGCCGACCGGTAGGCGTCGAGGCGCTCGCCAGCGCGCGTGAGGAAGTCGCGTGCGTGCTCGACGGCCAGCTCGCGCGCCGCGGCTTGGTCGTAGATCCCGCCGGCGTTGTTCCACGGCTTGAGGTCGTGGATTGTGCGCCCGTGGTAGTCGCGGTACTCGGCGTGGGACGGGTAGCCGGCGCGCTCGTCCCAGACCAGTCCGACCGAGGTCCAGTCGATCGGCACGGCCACCGGTCCGGCGGCGGTGGCGACCGGCTCGAGCTGCTCGGGAGCACCGAGCCCGAGGGCGTCGGTCTGGTCGACGCAGAAGGCGCGCACACCGCCCTCGGCCAGAAGGCGCTCGAGTCCCGGCTCGTAGGCGCACTCGGGCAGCCAGAAGGCCTCGGGGCGGCGACCGAAGCGGCGCTCGTGCGAGGCGATCCCGACCGCGACCTGAAGTCTCCGGGCGCCCGTCGTCGCGAGCAGCGGGAGGATGGCGTGGGTAGCCGCGGAGGTCATGAGCTCAGGCGCCGGCGGCCCGCTCGCGACGAGCTCGACGAAGCCGCCGAGCACGTCGCCGCCACGGGCCCGCAGCGCCCGCTCGGCGTCCGCGTAGTCACCGGCGGCGCGGCGGACCTCCGCGGCGCCCGCACGCTCCCCGCCCCGCTCGAGCCCGCTCGCGTCCTCGGCGTGGAGCGGCAGGCGCACCTCGCGCAGGAAGGCGAGCAGGCGCTCGCCGGCCGGCCCCGGCAGCGTCTCGAGCTGGTCGCACAGGACGGGGGTGAGCCCCACGGTCACGGGCGCGCCACGCAGAGTCTCGAGCAGCGGCAGGTAGACCGTGGCCGTCGCCTCCCACAACCACTCCTCGCCGAACGGCCATGTGCCGAAGCCCTCGACGTAGGGCATGTGCGTGTGGAGGACGAGCGCGAGCGCGCCGCGGTCGCTCACGGGCGGAGAACGGCGAGCAAGTCGAGCGCGCGATCGAGGTCCGCGCCGTCGGACTCCGAGCGGAGCCGGAAGTCATCCTCGGCGATGGCCGGCGTGAAGCGCTCGTAGAACGGCCGCGTTAGCCCGAGCCGCCCGTGGATGCGATCCCAGCCCGTCCGGAGCGCTAGCTCGTGCAGCCGCAGCTTGCGCGCGTGATAGAGCCCGAACAGCTCGACGGACCCGAAGGCTTGCCTGCACAGCGCCCGGAACTCGTCGGCGCGGTACTCGTACACGTGCCACGGGTTGTCCGAGCGCTCGGCGCCCACCGGGGCGAGCGTGAGCACGTTGGGCGTCGAGACGTAGGCAACCCCCCCGGGGCGGAGGAGCCCGCGGATGTGCTCGAGCAGCGCGGCCGGCTCGCGCACATGCTCGATCGTTTGCAGGAAGACGACGGCGTCGCAGGGCTCGGCGAAGGTCTCGACGAGGTCGCGGACGAAGCGGAGGCCGGGGCGCCTGTACTTAAGCCGCGCGTGCTCGTGGGCCTCCGGGTTGGCGTCGACGCCGACGACTGTCACCGCATGCTCGGCGAGCGCCGCGGCGCCGTAGCCCTCGCCGCACGCGAGGTCGACGACGTCGAGGTTGCCACAGCGGCGGGCGATCCACCGATACACGACGAGATGCCGACGGAACCAGTAGTTCTCCGCGGGAACGTCCGGCAGGGTCCGCTCGCCGGTGAGGGCGAGCGGCGGTACCCCGGGCGGCTGGTCCTGCTGTACGTGCTCGGCAGCGGGGGCGCTCAAGGCGGCGAGGGTACCGAGCGCTCCGTCCGTCCCGGAACGCCGCGACGCTCCTATCATCCCCGCGCGCATGGCCGCTCCCGCGAGCATCGGCGAGGTCAAGCGGGCAAACGTCCGCTACCACGATCTCGCATCCGACGAGTACGACGCCAAGTGGGGGATCGCGTACGGCGAGAGGGGCCGCGAGCAGGTGGTTTCGAAGCTCGCGCGCGCGCTCGGTTACACCCCGCCCCGCTTCGGCCGCACGCTCGAGATCGGCGCGGGCACCGGTTACTTCACGCTCAACCTCTTGGGCGCGGGCGTCGTCGAGAAGGCGACGGCGACCGACATCTCTCCTGGGATGCTGCTGGCGCTCGAGGACTCGGCCGCCGACCTCGGGCTGGAGGTCGAGACGGTGTGCGCCGAGGCGAGCGAGCTGCCCTTCTCCGACGGCTCGTTCGACCTCGTCTTCGGACACGCCGTGCTGCATCACCTCCCCGACCTCGAGCGCGCGTTCGCCGAGTTCGTACGCGTGCTGCGGCCGGGCGGAACGCTCGCCTTCTGCGGTGAGCCCTCGCGGCACGGCGACCGCCTCGCCTCCGTGCCCAAGCGCGCGGCCCTGCTCGCCGCGCCGCTATGGCGGCGCGTGCTCGGCGCGGCGCCGCGCGGAGAAGGCGACGGCGAGGACGGCGCGGAGGCCGCCGAGGGGGCGAGCAACGGCCGCGCGCCGGCAGCGTCGGCCGCGCTCGCCGAGGCGCAGATGCTCGAGGGCGTCGTCGACGTGCACGCCTTTGCTCCCCCCGAGCTCGAGCGCCATGCCCGTACCGCTGGCCTCGAGGCGGTGCGCGTGAGCGGTGAGGAGCTCGCCGCGAGCCTGTTCGGCTGGGCGAATCGCACCCTCGAGGCCACGGCGGAGCCGTCCGACCTCCCGCGCGGATGGTTCAACTTCGCCCTCCACGGCTACCTCGTCCTGCAGCGGATCGATCGGGCGCTGCTCGAGCCGCGGCTGCCCGCTGCGGCGTTCTACAACCTGTTGCTTTCCGCCCGCAAGCCGGCCTAGCGCGCCTGAGCGCGCTTAAGCGCGCTTAAGCGCGCCTGTGCGCGGGCTCGCCGGCGCGCGGCGCACTGCCCTCGGCGGCGCTCGGAGGGCGCGCTATGTCCTCGCGCCCGTCGAAGGTCTCCTCGAGCTCGGCGTCTTCGTCCTCCCCTTCGAAGTCGAGCGCGCCGATCGGCGTCGAGGCGGCGGCGGGCGCCGAGTCGCCTGCGGCGTCCTCACCAGCCCCGGTGGCCGCGTCGGGTCCGGACGGACCCGTCGCGCTGCTCGCCTCGCCGTCGGGTGCTCCCGCCGCGGGGGCGCCACCGAGCGCGGGCAAGGAGGCGGGGTCACCGGAGGGGCGTGCGTCGGCGGGCGGATCCTCGTCCTGCGTCTCCCACCGCTCCTCGGCGTCGTCGGCGGTGGCGAGCAGCCGCTCGGCCAGCTCGCGCACCCCGTCGACCAGTCGCTCGCGCTCGTCCCAGATGCGACCGAAGTCGGCCTCGAGCTCGCGCACGCGCTCCTCGGCGTCGGCGGTGATCGCGGTGGCCTCGCGCTCGGCATCGCGCAGCCTGTCGTCGGCCTGGGCGCGCGAGCGCGCCGTGACCTCGCTCGCGGTCTCCTGCGCGCGCTGGAGGATGCCGCTCGTCTCCTCGCCGACCTGGTCGAGCGCGCGCCGGACCGCTTCGTCGGGCGAGCGGCTCGCCTCGAGCTCGGCGACCAGGCGCGCGACGCGCTCGACGTAGGCGTCGACGGCCTCGCGCTCGTAACCGCGCAGGGCGACCGGGAAGCTCGGCTCGCGCACCTCGGAGAGCCGCGAGCCCTCGCTCGCCGTGGCCGCGCTCACGCGCTCGAGCGAGCCCGTGACCTGCTCGTCGTCGCTGCGCGCGTGCGTGCCGGCGTCCTCTGGCGACCACTGGTCGGCCATGAGCCGAGTATGAACGATCGCGCCGACGGCGCGACGCCCGCGAAGGTCAGCCCGCCGCCGCCGCGTACCGCTCCTTGGCCGCCGCACGCGCGGCGCGGCGGTCGACGATCGGCGCCGGGTAGTGGTGCCCGATTACGCAGCCGACCTCGGCTTGGAGCGCAGGGGGCATGCGCCAGGGCTCGCGTAGATGCTCGTCGGGCACCGACCGCAGCTCGGGCACGTACTCGCGCACGTAGGCACCGTCGGGGTCGAACCGCTCCATGTGGCGCGCGGGGTTGTACATGCGCCGGAAGTACGGCTGCGGGTCGACTCCCACCGAGGCGATCCACTGCCAGTTGCCGTTGTTGTTGGCCTCGTCGCCGTCGACGAGCAGGCGCATGAAGAAGCGCTCGCCCCAGCGCCAGTCGATGCCGAGGTCCTTCGTGAGGAACGAGCCGACGACGAGCCGCGCGCGGTTGTGCATCCACCCCTCGCGCCAGAGCTGGCGCATGCCCGCGTCGACGAGGGGAAAGCCAGTGCGCCCCTCGGCCCAGGCGGCGAAGAGATCCTCGTCGTAGGACCAGGCGAGCCCGCGAAAACGCGCCTGGAACTCGAGCTTCGCGTTCTGCGGAAAGCTGAGCAGCACGTGGTGGTAGAAGTCGCGCCAGCAGAGCTGGCGGCGGAACGCGCCCGCCGCCGCGCCTTCCTCGGGCAGGCGTGACTCGAGCTCCCGCGGCGATACGCAGCCGAAGTGGAGATAGGGCGACAGGCGAGAGGTCCCGCCCGCGGCGAGTGGGTCGTGACGGCGGTCGTAGCGGCGCACGCCGGACCGCAGCCAGGCGTCGAGGAGCGCGCGGCCCGCGCGCTCGCCGCCGGGAGGGGGCTCGGCGACCTCCTGGACGAGCTCGAGCTCTCCTAGCGACGGGACCCCACGGGGGTGGACGCCGTCCGCCAGGGGCACGCCAGCCGGAGCGTCGAGCACCTCGCGGCGGGACCGCTTACACCAGGTGCGCCAGAAAGGCGCGAAGACGCTGAACGGGTCGTCGCCGCCCGTACGCAGCGCGCCGACGTCGTCGACCACGGTGAGCCCGGGACACGGCCGTGGCGTCAGCCCGGCGGCGGCGAAAGCGTCTTGCGTGCGGCGGCCGCGCGTCCGCGCAAACGGCGAGACGTCGTGCGCGAAGAAGACCGACTCGGCGCCGGTCTCGTCGGCCAGGCGCACGAGCTCATCCTCCGGGGCGCCGCGGCGCACGACGAGCGCGCCGCCGCGCTCGCGCAGCGAGCGATCGAGGTCGGCGAGCGCCTCGAGCATGAACTGCGTGCGCGGCCCCGAGGCGTGGCGGCCGTGCAGCAGCCGGTCGTCGAGGCAGAACACGGGGACGACCCGGTCGTGCTCGGCGAGCGCGGCGCGCAGCGCCGGATGATCGTGCACGCGCAGGTCGCGGCGGAACCAGACGAGCGCGGTCATCGCCCTGAGGTACGGGCGAGCGGCGGCTTCGGGTCTCGCGGGCGCGACGCGGCCCCCCTACCCTGTCTGAGGGTGGCCGAGGTCCTCGAGCGCTTTCCCCTCTTCCCGCTCGGGCTCGTCCTCCTGCCGCACGAGGTCGTGCCGCTTCACATCTTCGAGGAGCGCTACAAGACGATGATCGGCGAGTGCCTCGCCGGCGGAGGCGAGTTCGGCGTCGTGTGGCTCGCGGGCGCCGGCCTGCGCGAGGTCGGCTGTGCCGCCGCGATCGCGCGCGTGCTCGAGCGCGCGGACGACGGGCGCATGAACATCCTCGCGGAGGGCACGGCCCCCTTCCGCCTGCTCCGCCGGCGCGACGAGCTCGCCTACCCCGCGGGCGACGTCGAGCTGCTCCGCGACGAGCACGCGCCCGTGGACGCTGAGCTCGCCCGCGCGACGCGCGAGCGATACGCCGACGTGGTCGCGCGCGCGACCGACGATCGCCCCGAGGCCGCCGAAATCGGCGAGCTCGGCGCTTACCGCATGGCCGCCACGCTCGACTTCGAGCTCGAGGCGAAGCAGGACCTGCTCGAGGTGCGGGAGGAGCGCGAACGGCTTAGGCGTGTGCGCGACCTGCTCGACGACACCCTCGGGCGCCTCGAATACGCGGAGGCCGCCGAGGAGCTCGCGCGCACCAACGGCAGGGCGCGCCCACGCGGGCCGTAGGGGTCGCATTCGCCGCCCCGAGCCGGCGGGCACCCGAGAGGTGAGAACCTCAACGCATCGCGGTGAAATATGTGTACACTCTGTGCATGTTCTCGCACGAAGACCTCACTCTCCCCGGTGCCCTCGACAACGCCTACCGACAGCACGCCTCGCGTGCCTTCGCGGCGGCCATGCGCGTGTTGCGCGATCCTGCGGCCGCCGAGGACGTCGTCCAGGAGGTGTTCGTGAGCTTGTGGCGCAACCCAAGTCAGTTCAACCCGGAGCGGGGCTCCCTCTCCACCTACATCTCGATGCTCGCCCGCAGCCGGGCGGTCGACCGCTGGCGCTCGCAGGCCGCACACGACGCGGCGGTCGAGCGCGAGGCGCGCGCCCGGCGGGCCGAGCCGCGCGAGCGGTCGCTCTCCCCGGGAGCCGACGAGCCCACGCTCGAGCGCGAGCGCTCGCGGGAGGTCATGACCGCGCTGAGCACGCTGCCCGACAGTCAGCGTGAGGCCGTGCTGCTCGCCTTCGGCGGCGGCTTCACTGCCCGCGAGGTCGCGCGCGTCGCCGACATCCCGCTCGGCACGGCCAAGAGCCGCATCCGCCTCGGGCTCGAGAAGGCACGCGAGACGCTCGAGGCGGTTGCTTGACCGGCTCCGACGCCGCCGGCGGCCTCTCGATCGGCGCTGTATCCGAGCAGACGGGCCTCTCCGAGGGGACCCTGCGGATCTGGGAGTCGCGCCACGGCTTTCCCGAGCCGCAGCGGCTGCCGAGCGGTCACCGCCGCTACTCCGCACGCGACGTCGAGCGCGTGCGCCAGGTGCTCGAGGAGCGCGATCGCGGCCTCTCCCTCAAGGCCGCGATCGAGCGCGCGCTGCAGACGCCGTCCGAGCCCGAGCGCTCGCTCTTCGCGGGCCTGCGCCGGCGGCGCTCCGACCTCTTCCCGCACGTCCTGCCGAAGCGCGCGCTGATCGCCCTGAGCCACGCGATCGAGGACGAGCTCTGCGCGCGGGCCGAGCGCGGCGTCCTCATCGGCAGCTTCCAGCGCGCTCGCTTCTACCGGGCCGCGGAGGAGCGCTGGCGCGAGATCGCCCGTACCGCGGACATCGCCGCGGCGCTAGCCGACTTCGACGAGCCGCGCCAGGTGCCGGGCGCGCCCGTCGAGCTGCCGCTCGAGCGGACCGACGCGCTCCTGCGTGAGTGGGCGGTCGTGTGCTCGACGCCAACCTACTCCGTGCTGCTGGCGGGGATCGAGCGCCCTGGCCAGGGCCGCCGCCCCGACCGAGAGCGCGACTTCGAGACGGTGTGGACGGTCGACCCAGTGCTCGTGGAGGACGCCGCGCGCGTGTGCTGCGACCTCATCGCGCGCGCCTCGCCGACGATCGCGTCCGAGATCCAGAGCCACCTCGATGCGATGCCGACCTCCGGAGAGGACCGGTTCGACGTGGCGGCCGCCGTGACGAGCCGGATGGTCGCCTACCTCGGGCGCGACCACCGCGACGACGAGCGACGCGCCGACTGAGCGCCGCCGCGCGCGGCGGCGGGCGGGATGACGCCGAAGCCGTCGCGGCGTGATCCCTGCCGCGCTCCCGTCCGAACCATGGGCATGGAGCTGGAGGACGCACGCGTGCTGATCGCCGGGGCGACCGGCGAGCTCGGCTCCGCGCTCGCGCGGCGACTCACCGAGGAGAACTGCGAGCTCGGCCTGCTCGGGCGAGACCCCGAGCGCCTCGAGGCGCTCGCCGACGAGCTCGGCGCAGTCTCGGCCCGTTTCGATGCGGGCGACCGTCGCGGCATCCCGCCCGCGGTCGACGCGGTCGCCGCGGGGCTTGGCGGCCTCGACAGCGCGGTCGTCGCGAGCGGCGTCGCCGCCTTCGGACGTGCGGACGAGCTCGAGCACGACGAGCTCGAGCAGACCTTCGCCGTCAACGCGCTCGCACCGATCGCACTCTTGAGCGCCGCGCTCCGCCACCTGCCCGAGGACGGCGCGGTCGTGGGCGTCACCGCGATCGTCGCCGATCACCCGACCGCAGGCATCGCCTCGTACTCCGCGGCCAAGGCGGCGTTCTCCGCCTATCTCGCGGTCCTCCGCCGCGAGCGGCGGCGGCACCGTGCTCGACGTGCGGCCGCCGCACATGGACACCGGCTTCACCGGCCGCGCGCTCACGGGCGCGCCGCCGCCGCTGCCCGAGCCGGTGGACCATGACGAGGTCGCCGCCGAGATCGTCGCCGCGCTCCGCGATGGTCGACGCGAGCTCGCCTGGGACCTCGAGGCGCGGCGGCTCGTAGCGCGCTAAGGCGCGCGCGCCGGGCGGCGGGGGTAGCTTTCGCGCCTCCCGACCCGACCGGTGAGCGACGTGGGGAAGTTCGAGTACCTCGCTCTGCTCGGCGGGTGCGTCCTCCTGACGCTCCCGCTCGAGTTCATCTTCGGCGCGCGCGTCTGGCGCCGTCCTCGGCGGGCGCTTCGCGCGATCGCGCCCGTTGTCCTCGTCTTCGGAGCCTGGGACGTCGCGGCGATCGCGCTCGGCCACTGGTGGTTCAACCCACGCTTCGTGACCGGCGTGACGCTGCCGCCCGGCCTCCCCCTCGAGGAGCTCGCCTTCTTCGTCGTCATACCGATGTGCGGCCTCCTGACCTACGAGGCGGTCCGCAACCTCCTGAGCGGCCGGTTGCGCCAATCGCGGCGATGATCGCGACGGTTCCCGCGTACCCGGTTGGCTCGGTGCTCGCCGCCGTCGCGGTCGTCACGCTCGAGCTAGCGTGGCTGCGCACCGGCATCTTTCGCCAGTCGGCCTACTGGCTCGCGATGCTCGTCACCTTCGCGTTCATGATCCCCGTGGACGGGTGGATGAGCAAGGTGCCGAACCCGATCGTGGTCTACGACCCGGCGGTGCTGAGCGGCGTGCGCTTTCCGATCGACATCCCGCTCGAGGAGTTCGCCTACGCCTTCGCCATGGTCACGCTCGCGATCGTCCTCTGGGAGCGCGCCGGGCGCGGCTCGTCGGCTGAGCAGATCGGGCGCCGGTCATCCGAGGGCCCCGCCGCGCCGTAGCCGGGGAAAGCACCGAGACGCACAGCAAGCGAGGAGCGACCCGTGGGCGCAGTCAGCAAGTACATCCGCATCGAGGCTCCAGCGCGGCAGGTCTACGACCTGTGGCGCGACCCGAGCAGGTTTCCCGACTTCATGGCGGACGTGAAGCAGGTCGAGGCGCGCGGCGACCGCTGGCACTGGAAGGTCGACGGCCCCGGCGGAGTGCCGGTCGAGTGGGAGTCGCAGGTGATCGAGGACGTGCCCTCCGAGAAGATCGCTTGGAAGTCGGTCAACGGTATGGAGAACGCGGGCGCCGTCCGCTTCGACGACCGCGGCGACGTGACCGACATGGAGTACACGATCGAGTTCTCGCCGCCGGGCGGCAAGGCCGGCGACGTGGTGGCCAAGATCTTCGACGACCCCGAGAAGAAGGCGCGCGTGGCGCTCGCGGCGTTCAAGGAGCTCGTCGAGCGCGACGCCAAGCCGCGCATCGACGGTCGCACCGGGGTCGTCGACGCGGGCGAGGCGGCCCCGCCCAGCGCCGCGGCCTAGCGGCGGTCGGGCAATCCGTCTGCCGAGGCGAAGTGCTCACCTACGAAGCGCGCTCCGACGCGCCGGCCGACGCGGCGTGGCGCCTCGTGGCGCGCCCGGAGCGCTGGCACGAGTGGGCGCCGCACCTGCGCGGCGCCTGGGGCCTCGGCGAACCCGAGGTGCAAGCCGGAGCACGCGGGGCGGCGCGCCTCCTCGGCGTCGTGCCCATCCCCGCCAAGGTGACCGAGAAGCGCCGAGGGCGACGCTGGAGCTGGCGCGTCGGTCCGGTCGAAATCGTCCACCGCGTCGAGCCTGCACCAGTCGGACCCGGCTCGCTCGTCGCCGTCGACATGATCGCGCCGGCGCCGCTCGAGCGCGCGCTCGCCGTCTCCTACGGGCCGCTCGTGGCGCTGCTCGTGCGCAACCTCGCGCGCGTGGCCGCACGCTCGGGGTGACCGCCGCCTAGGCCGCCTCGCGCTCTTCGGCGATCGCCCGACGCAGGGTCTCGTCGAGCGGCAGCGGGTCGACGTCGAACAGCGCCGCTCCCGAGGGGTCGCTCACGGTGGTCGGCGTGGCCAGGCCCTCGACGAGCGGTCGCGCCACGCCCGCGTCGACGGGCGTGACGAGCCCGATCCACAGCGAGGAGAGGTGCGGCGAGAGCACCGGCACGCGCAGCTTCGGCCGCGGCCGTCGTCCGAGCGCCAGGGCCATGCGGTCGAGCATGTCGGCGTAGGAGAGCACGTCCGGTCCTCCGACCTCGACCTCGCGAGCGCTCGATTCCTCGACCTCCGGGGCCTGGCTGAGGTAGGCGACGACGTCGTCGATGCCGATCGGCTGGGTCTGGGTCTCGAGCCAGCGTGGCGTGATCATGGCCGGCAGGCGCTCGACGAGGAAGCGCAGCGTGCGGTAGGACTCGCTCAGCGCGCCGACGACCATGGCCGCGCGGAAGTAGGTCAGGGGCGGCCCCTCGGCCCGAAGTATCTCCGCCGTCTGATGGCGCGAGCGCAGGTGCCGCGAATCCGCCTTGTCGCCGCCGAGCCCGCCGAGGTAGACGACGCGCTCGACGCCCTCGGCGCTCGCCGTGTGTGCGAAGTTGGCCGCCGCGGCGCGCTCGCGCGCCTCGAAGTCGCCGTCGGAGCCGCGCCCCATCGAGTGGACGAGGTAGTAGCCGACGTCGACGCCCGCTCCCGAGCCGCGGAGGCTCGAGGCGTCGAGGACGTCGCCCTCCCAGAGCTCGACGCCGCGTCGCTCGAGGTGCCCCGCCCGCCCGCGGTCGCGCACGACGCCACGCACCTCGGCACCCGACGCGACCAGCGCGTCCGCAAGGCGCGTGCCCACGAAACCTGTTGCTCCCGCGATCAGCGCTCGCATACCGCGACCCCATGCCCGCACCGACGCCGGATCACGCCTCGGGGCGGCGGATCACACGAACAGCAGGCGCGCCTCCGCCGCCTCGTGCAGGAAGCGCGGCGTCGAGAGAACGCCGCTCAGCCTCTCCTCCACGTCGGCGCCCGCGACGCCCATCAGGTCGACCGAGGCCGAGCACGCGTACAGCGACAAGGCCTCGAGCCCGAGCGCCGTCTCGCGCAGCTCGAGCAGCGAACGCGCGAAGGTCTCGCGCCCCGACCAGGAGACCGACGGCGTCATCTCGGGCTCGAGGGCACGACGGAGGATGTCCTCGGCGAGCAAGAGATCCAACGACCGAAACGTCGCGAGCGCCGCGCACGGCACGCCTTCGGCGGCCGTCGATACCAGCGTTGAGAGCCCCGAGTAGAGCCGCTCGGTCTCGCCCGTGGCGAGGATCGCGGCTAGGCGCGGCGAGGCGGGGCTCATAATCGGATTGTGACGACGCTCGACGCGCGCGGCCTCTCGTGTCCGCTCCCGCTCGTGCTCGCGCGCCGCCGGCTCGCGGAGCTGGCGCCCGGCGAGCGCCTGCTCGTGCTCGCCACCGACCCCGAGGCGCCCGTGGACCTCGCGGCGCTCGCCGCCGACGAGGGGCACGGCTTCTGCCAGCTCACACCGCGCGAGCCCGGCGCCGAGGGCGGGCACTGGCTCGAGCTCGAGCTGCGCAAGCGGGGATAGGCCCGCTCCTCGCCCCCGCTCCGCTCGGCGGCGCGACCCTGCCGCTGGCCACCCTGGCTGCGCCCGACCCGACCCCCGGCGGCACCGCCC
The DNA here is from genome assembly GCA_036744955.1 of Thermoleophilaceae bacterium. Lineage (GTDB taxonomy): Bacteria > Actinomycetota > Thermoleophilia > Solirubrobacterales > Thermoleophilaceae > JACCUC01. The sequence continues at coordinate 14,785 of DAIOHA010000004.1, forward strand.
CTACGCCGCCACCGCGGCGGCGCCGCCCCGGCGGGGGTCCCCGCCGCCCGACAGCGCCCCCGTGTCGGGGTCGCGCGCGACCGCCTGCACCCCGCCAAAGAACAGGTTGCGCTCGCGCCAGCGGTGCACGTCGTAGCCCGCGCGCTCGAGCCCGGCGAGCGCCTCGGCGTCGACGCCCGGCTCAGCGTCCACGCGCCGACCCTCGAGGTGAAGTCGCGCGCGCTCGACCGCCCCCTTGGCCCCGAGCCCCAGGTCGACGACCGCGAGCAGCGTCTGGAGCACCGCCGAGCGGATCCGGTTCGAGCCAGCGGACCCGAGCGCGATCTCGGGCACGCCGTCGCGGAGGACGACCGTCGGGGCCATCATGCTCGGGATGCGGCGCCCGGCCTCGTGGCGGTGAAAGCCGAACGGGTTGAGGTCCTGCTCGCCGAGCATGTTGTTGAGGTGGACGCCCGTGCCCGGGACGACCACACCCGAGCCCGAGCCGTTCGAGCTCGTGACGCTCGCGCACGCGCCGGCGTCGTCGAGCACGGCCACATGCGTCGTCGACCCGAGCCCCCGATCGTGAGCGCGTCCACCGGCCGCCCCCTCGGGCTGCTTCCCCAGGGCGGACGTCGCGGGGGTCGGGGGCGCGAGCCCGGCCGCAGCCTCGCCGGCTGCCGCCTCCACCGCGTCGCGGGAGAGGAAGCGCTCGAGGTAGCCCTCCGAGTGCAGGCCGACCATGAAGTCCTCCGTGCGGGCGGCGTTCGCGCGCGCCATGACCTCGACGAGCGCGACGGGGTCGACGGGACGGTTGAGCAGTGCGAGCAGCGCGAGGGAGAAGGCGATCAGGATCCCACCCGACGATGGCGGCGGGTTCGTCAGCACCTCGCGGTCGCGGTAGGCGGCCCGGGCGGGCTCGCGCTCGAGCGTCGCGTAGCGGACGAGGTCCTCTCGCGTCAACAGGCCGCCGCGCTCGAGCACCCAGTCGCTCAGTATTGCGGCCAGCTCGCCCTCGTAAAGCGAGCGCGGACCCTCGTCGCCGACGCGCTCGAGCAGGTCGCCGAGGTCGGGCAGGCGCAGGCGCTCGCCCTCACGCAGCGGGCGCTCCGGGGGGCCGTAGAGCGCGGCGCCCTCGGGCGTCCCGCCGAGGATGGGAGCGAGGATCCGGTGCAGGTAGGCCTGCATCGGCGCGAGCTCGACGCCGTCGCGCGCCGCCCGCGCGGCCGGGGCCGCGAGCTCGGCGAGCGGCATCGAGCCGAAGCGCTCGAGCGCGTGGGCAAGCCCCGCCAGGGTTCCGGGGACGCCGCACGACGCCGCGCCGACGTTGAATACCTGCACGGCCTCGGGTGAGAACTCCACCCCGATCGGGACGAGCTCGGCCGGCGAGCGCGCCTCCGCGGCGAGCCCGCACCCGGGCGCGGCGACGAAGAAGTCCAGCAGCGTGCTCTCCCCCTCGGCGGTGTGCACGAGCATGAAGCCGCCGGCGCCGGGGCCTGTGAGCGGCG
>DAIOHA010000005.1:0-16080 GCA_036744955.1 Thermoleophilaceae bacterium
AGGTAGGGCTTGTCGTCGCCGTAGACCACGGCGTGGGAGACCCACCGGCTCGCGGCGATCTTGTTCTCGATGTAGCCCGACGCGATGTTCTTGCCGGACGACGTGACGATGATGTCCTTCTTCCGGCCGGTGATCGACAGAAAGCCGTCGTCGTCGAGCTCGCCGACGTCGCCCGTGTGGTACCAGCCGTCCTCGTCGAGGTCCTCCTTGGTCTCCTCCTCGAGGTTGTGGTAGCCCTGGAAGACATGGGGCCCACGGATGAGGATCTCGCCGTCCTCGTCGGCGATCTCGATCTCCGAGGCCGGTAGCGCCTTGCCCACCGTTCCGAAGCGGAAGTCGTGCGGCCGGTTGATGGTTGCCACCGCTGAGGTCTCGGTCGCGCCGTAGCCCTCGAGGATCTTGACCCCGCAGGCAAAGAAGAACTCGAGCATCTCCTTCTGGACGGGTGCGGCGCCCGTGGCGGCGAACTCGAGGTTGCCGCCGAACAGCTCGCGGACCTTCGAGAGGACGCGCTTGTCGGCCTCCTCGAAGCTCTCGCGCAGGATGGGCCCCGGCTCCTCGCCGCGCTCGTCGTGCTCGCGCACCTGGCGGCCGAGGTCGACGGCCTTCCAGAACGCCTTCTCCTTGAGGAAGCCGTCCGCCTCCGCGGTCGCGCGCCCGTAGATCTTCTCGAAGATGCGCGGGACGGCGGCGAAATGGGTCGGCTCGACTTCCTGGAGGTTGTCGACGATCTTGTCCTTGTCGCCCTCCCAGTAGGCGATCGTCCCGCCGATGTCGATCGCGAGCATCTGGAGGATGCGCGTGAACACGTGCGCGAGCGGCAGGAAGAGCAGCAGCGTGGGATCCTCGCCCCAGTCGGCGGCGTCCTCGCACATCTCGAGGTTCGCGCGGTAGTTGCCGTGGGTGAGCAGGCAGCCCTTGGGCGGACCGGTCGTGCCCGACGTGTAGACGATCGTGAAGAGGTCGTCGGGTGAGACGCCCTCGACGCGCTCGTTGAGCTGCTCGGTTTCGACGTCCTCGCCCTTCTCGGTTAGGTCGTTGAGCGACATTGTGTCCTCGGCATCGCCCTCGATCACGACCAGGTGCTCGAGGGCCGGGCAGTCGTCGCGCACCTCCTGGACCTTCTCCACCATGTCGGCGTTCTCGCAGAAGCACAGCTTCGCCCCCGAATCCGAGAGCACGTGGCGGGCCTCGTCGGCGGAGCTCGTCTGATAGATCGGTGCGATCACGCCGCCGATCGAGAGCGACGCCAGGTCGCACAAGGTCCAGTCGGCGCGCGTGTCGCAGAAGATCGCGACCTTGTCGCCGTGCTCGATGCCGAGCGCGATCAGGCCCTTCGTGACCTTGGTGAGGTTCTCGCCGAGATCCGTGTAGGAGATCTCCCGCCACTCGCCGTCGGCGTCCTTGAACTTGAGCGCCGTGCCGCTGTGCTTCGCCGTTGCGTTGGCGACCATCTCGGCCAGGGTGCTCGCCTGGGTGCCGAGCTCGGCGCCGCTAGGCCCCTGGTCTTCGTCGCCGCCCTCCTCCTCGTCCTCGCCCTGGCCCTCCTGGTCCTCGGCCGAGCTCTCGGCCTGCTCGTCCTCTTTCGAGGCGGCTTCGGCCTGCTCGTCTTCCTCCGAGGTGGCCTCGGCCTGCTCCTCCTCCTCGTCGGAGTCGGAGCTCGACTCGGACTCGCGTCGAACGCCCGTCTGGAACACCGACGGCGTCTCCTGCTCCTCCTCGGAAGCCTCGTCGTCCTCGGACCCCTCGCCATCCCCCTCGGACCGCGCCTGCGACTCGCCTCCCGGCTCCTCGCCGACCGTGCCCTCGTCGCCCGTGGCTCCGCCCTCTTCGCGAGCCTCACCGCCACTGTCGCTCTGCGCGCCGGCGGGTGTACCTCCGCCGTCGCCGCCGCCGCTCGACTTGACTCCGTCGCGGCCGTCGGAGGAGGAGGCCTCCTGCTCGGCCCCGGCGCCCTCTCCGCCGCCGTTCGACCCGCTCGCCTCCGTCTGCGTGTCCTGCTCCTCCTGGCCGGTCGCCTGATCCTCGGTCGCCATGGGCGCTCTCTCCTCCCTCGTTCGCGTCGGCGGGTAGATACCCACGAGGGCCCCCCGCGACTCGGCATTGTTGCGCCCCGGGCATGCTCTTGCCGTGCTCGCGCTCAACCTCGCCCTCCTCTCGAGCCTCGCGTGGGGCGTGGCCGACTTCGTCGCCGGCCTCAAGAGCCGCAGCCTGCCGGTGGTAACGGTGATGTTGGTCGCGGTCGTGACGGGCCTGCTGCTGGCGGGAGCGATCGTCGCCGGGCGCGGGGTTGAACTGCCGGCCGGGCGCCACCTGGGCTACGCCGCGCTGTCGGCGGTGCTGGGCTCCGTCGGCCTCGCTGCGTTCTACCGAGGGCTCGCCGTCGGCGCGATGAGCGTCGTGGCGCCCATCGCCGCCACGGGCGCCGCGGTCCCTGTGGCCTTCGGCCTCGCGAGCGGCGAGCGTCCCGGCGCGATCCAGGCGGCCGGCGCGCTGCTCGCGGTCGTCGGAGTGGCGTTCGCTGCGCGCGAGCACGACCCCCGGGAGGCGTCGGGCGAGGGCTCCCCCCTCGGCGCGCGTCGCGCGCGAGTCGCCCGCGGCGTGCCGCTCGCGGTCCTCGCCGCCGTCGGGCTCGGCGGATTCCTCGTGGCGATCGACGCGGCGAGCGAGGGGGACGTCGGCTGGGCGATCCTCGTCAATCGCCTTGGTTCGCTCGGCCTGCTGGCGCTGGCCGCGCTCGTCTTCAGGCCCCGCGCGCCGGCCGGCCTGCGCGATGCGGCGCCGGCCGTGGCCGTGGGCGTGCTCGAGACGACGGCGAACCTCTTGATCGCCGTGGCGACGACGCTCGGGCTCGTCAGCCTCGTCGGGGTGCTCGCCTCGCTCTACCCGGTGGTGACCGTCGCTCTCGCGCGCGTCGTGCTCGGCGAGCGGACCGCGCGTGTGCAGCTGGCGGGCGCCGCCGCCGCGCTCGGGGGAGTCGTGCTCATCGCGGCCGGCGGCTCGCCCGGCTAGACGCTGGGCGCGGAACGCGGGCCGGAGCTTCCATCCGGGGCGATCCATACCATCCGGCCATCTTCGCCCGAGGAGCGCCTAGGTCGGTGCTCGTGCGGGTACCTACATACCCGCACGGCGGGCGAGAGGGGTGGACTAATGATCACACTCGGCGTCATCCTCATCATCATCGGGATCATCGCCAAGATCTCGGTGCTGTACACGATCGGCATCATCCTGCTGGTCGTAGGCCTGATCCTGTTCCTGCTCGGCACGATGGGCCGCGCCGTCGGAGGGCGAAGGCACTACTTCTGAGCCCTGCCCCCTCGTCGCCTGGCGAAGGCGGCGGGGAAAAGCGAGAAGGTATCGAGGGCCGGGCCGAGGGCCCGGCCCTTCTCGTTCCTAGCGCAGGTTGACGCCGAGCAGGCGCTCGAGCTCGGGGACCGTCCGCTCGGCGCCGCGGTGGAGGACGGCCGTCATCCCGACCCTCTGGGCGCCATCGCAGTTCTCGCGCAGGTCGTCGACGAACACGCACTCCTCAACCGGTAGCTCGATCCGCTCGGCGGCGAGCGTGTAGATCTCGGGCTCCGGCTTGTGCAGGCCGACCTCGCCCGAGATCACGACCCCGTCGAAGAGCTCGGGAAAGACGGAGCGGTCGTAGCGCCCGGCTCCCCAGGAGTTCGAGACGAGGCCGGTGCGTACGCCCGCCGCGCGGGCGGCCTTGACCCCTTCGATCATCGCATGGTCGGGGCCCATCTCCGCGAACAGGCGGTCGACCAGCCCGGTCGCGTCCTCGACGCCGAGGCGCGCGCCAAAGCCGCGGCTGAACTCGTCCTCGGGCACCTCGCCTCGCTCCAGACGGCGTAGCTCGCCGAGGGCCTCGGGGTCTTCGCGGAAGAGCTGCTTGACGCGCTCCGGGTCGAGCCCCTCGCGCTCGCAGAAGCGCCGGAACGACGCGAACACGTTCGTCGTGAGCACGCCGCCGAAGTCGACGAGCAGCCCCCTCACGCGCTCGGGGCGGGCTGGCGCGTGATCTCGAGCGCCGCGCGCGCGACCTCGGGGATGCCCTCCCTCATGAGGCCGTACCACGCGTCGTCGCTCGCGCCCTGGAGGTAGCGCTTGTAGTTTCCCTCGAGGAAGACCGCGGTCTTCCACAGCGCGAGCGCCTGGTACCAACGCAGGTCCGACATCGAGCGCCCTGTGCGCTCCTCGTAGCGCGCGATGAGCTCGTCGCGGGTCGGGAAGCCCTCGCTGCGCGTGACGCGCGATAGCTGCGAGAAGAGCGTCTCCGGGTCGCCGGGCTCGGAGTAGGTGGCGGTCAGGTAGCCGAGGTCGGCGAGCGGGTCGCCGATCGTCGAGAGCTCCCAGTCGAAGATCGCGACGAGGCGCGCCGGCGCGGCCGGCGCGTACATGACGTTGCCCAGCCGGTAGTCGCCGTGGACGATCGTCGCCGGTGGCGACTCGGGCAGGTTGCGCGCGAGCCAGTCGGCGACCTGCTCGACCTCCGGTACCGCGCGCGTGCGGTTGTGCTCCCACAGCCCGGAGAAGCGCCTCAGCTGGCGCTCGAGGTAGCCGCTCGGCCTCCCGAAGCCCTCGAGCCCCTGTGCGTACGGGTCGACCTCGTGGACCTCGGCGAGCGCGTCGATGAGCTCGGCTGCCATCCGAGCACGCTCCTCGGGCGTGTCGAGCGGCGCGGGCACGCTCGTCGTCACCACCTCGCCCTCGATGTACGGCATGACGTAGAACGGCACGCCGAGCGGCGACTCGTCCTCGGTCGAAGTGGCGAGGACGCGCGGCACGCGCGCCGCGGTGTTCTCGATCGCCGCGACCACGCGCGCCTCGCGCAGGACGTCGTGCGCCGAGGGGGGCACCGGCGGCCGCGGCGGGCGACGCAGCACGTAGCTCTCGTCACCCCGCCGGAGGAGATAGGTGAGGTTCGAGTGGCCCTCGCCGATCGTCTCCGCGCGCAACGGACCGGCACCGAGCTCGTGGCGGTCGAGGAACTCCTCGAGCGGGCGGCGGACGATGAGCGGCGGGCGCTCGAGCGCCGCGGCCTGCTCGACCGTCTCGACTATGTCGGCGCTCGCGCTCAGGCCCGCGGGTCGGCGGCCGGGATCTCGTCGAGGTGGCGAATGTTCTCGATGTCGTCGCGGTCGTCGCTCGGCCGCCCCTCGAACCACGCGTCGAGCACCTCCGCGAGCACCGCCTCGCTCGTCGACCGCAGCGACAGCGCGAGCGCGTTGGCGTCGTTCCAGCGCCGCGCGCCGCGCGCGGTCTCGGCGTCGGCGCACAGGGCGGCGCGCACGCCGGGAACCTTGTTCGCGGCGATCGAAGCCCCGGTGCCGGTCCAGCAGCAGATGATCGCCTGCTCGGCCTCGCCGTCGGCGACGTCGCGCGCGGCGGCCTCGCTGGCCCACGCCCAGTCGTCGCACTCGCCCTCGGCCAGGGCGCCGTGGACGATCGGGTCGTGGCCGCGGCGGCGTAGCTCCTCGACGACGCGCTCGGCCACACCCGTGCGCTCGTCGGCTGCTACGGAGATGCGCATGAGCGCAAGCGTAGGGCTCGACGGAGCGCGTTGGCGCCCGGAGTGCCCGTCACCATGAGCCTGTGCTTCCCCTTCCGAGCGGCCGACGGGTCCTCTTGCTCGACGCGCTCGTGGCGCTGTGGGCGCTCGCGTGGATTCTCGTCGGGGTGCTCGTCGCCGCGACGGTGGTCCAGCTCACCGAGCTCACGGGCGCGTTCCGGTCGGTGGGCGGCGCGATCACGGGCGTCGGGGAGACCCTCGGTGGCGTCGACGTGCCCATCCTCGGCGGTCCCCTCGAAGGAGCGAGCGAGGCGGTGCGGGACGCCGGCCGCGGCGTGACCGCGCGCGGAGAGGCGGTGCGTGGCGACATCGAGCGGGCGAGCGTCGTGCTCGGGGCGGCCGTCGCGCTCGGCCCCATCCTCCTCGTCGTGCTCGCGTACGGACCGGCACGTGCCGTGCGCGCGCGTGAGGCGGGCGCCCTGCGCCGGCTGCTCGACGCCGGGGCGGGAGACCCCGAGTTCGAGGCGCTGCTCGCCCAGCGGGCGCTCACCTCGCTCTCCTTCCGCCGGCTGCGGCGCGTCTCGGCGCGGCCGTGGGAGGATGACCTGACCACGCGCCGCGCGCTCGCGGAGGAGGAGTTGCGGCGCCTGGGCGTGTCGCGGTCGCGGCTCGGCGAGGGGGAGCTGCGCGGGCCACGCCGCGGTCCGGCGCCCTAGCCTCTGGAGCGTGCCGGAGCTGCCCGAGGTCGAGATCGTCGTCCGCCGCCTGCGGGCCGGCCTCGAGGGGGCCCGAGTCGAGGCGGCGGCCGCGCCCGGCGTGGTGACCATGCGCACGTTCGACCCGACGCTCGAGGCGCTCATCGGGCGCGAGCTGACGGACGCCCGCCGCGCGGGCAAGATGCCGATCCTCGTCTTCGGCGAGCTCGCGCTGCTGGTCCACCTCATGTCCGCGGGCCGGGTCGGCGTGTTCGAGGGACGCGCCTCGGCCCGCGACCGGCGCGTGCGCCTGCGCGTGACGTTCGCCGACGGGCGCGAGCTGCGGCTACGCGAGTTCGGCACCCAGCAGCGGGCGTGGGCGAAGCTGCTGGCGGCGGACGCGGTGGAGGAGGACGAGTCGGTGGCGACGCTCGGCCCGGAGGCATGGCCGCCGCCGCCGCTCGACGAGTTCGCCGAGACCGTGCGCCAGTCCCGTCATCTGCACCCGCTCCTGCGCGACCAGCGCGCGATCGCGGGCATCGGTCGCTCGTGGGTCGACGAAATCCTGTGGACGGCGCGCCTGTCGCCGTTCCGTCAGGGGAGCGATCTCGGGGAGTCCGAAGTCGAGGCGCTACACGCCGCGTGCGACGAGGTGCTCGGCGGGGCCCTCGAGCACTACGAGCGCGTGATCGGCGACTCGCTGCCCGACAAGGCCCCGATGCCGCTGCAGGTGCACGCGCGCCAGGGCGAGCCGTGCCCGCGGTGCGGCACGACGCTCGCGGCGGTCTTCTTCAAGGACCACGTGACCACCTACTGCCCCGAGGAGCAGACGGGCGGGCGCGTCCTCAAGGACCGCCGCCTGTCTCGCCTGCTCCGCTAGCTCAGGCCGCGAGCTCGCGCTCGAGCGGCGTGCGAAAGCGCGGGGTCACGCGCGTCCCTTCGAACCACGCCGTGAGCCGCGCCGCCTCCGCCTCGATCACGGCCGCCCCTTCGGACCCGACGTCCTCGAGCAGGCGGAAAACGACCTCGGCGCCCGGCCGCTGGGCCCAGCCGCCGACCACGCGCCCGTCCCACCAAACGGTCGGGCCCGCGTTGCCGTTGCGGTCGAACAGGGTCGGCGCGTGCTCGCCGAGGTACCAGCGGCGCTCGAGCCAGCCCATGACGGTGGGGTCGAGCGCGGGCAGGAGCGCCGCCCACGGCTCGGGCGGGCGGGCCGGCTCCGTGTCGTCGGGTAGGAGGTGCCCGACCTCGCCGCCGTCGAGCTCGACCTCGACGGAGGCGGTCGCGGCGAGGGCGCGGCGGGTGGTCTTTACGGTCCACCCGGTCCACCATCGGAGGTCCTCGGCGGTGCCCGGCCCGAAGGACCCGAGCCACCGGCGGGCGAGCTCGGCCTCGGCGTCCTCGGCGCGGCGCTCGGCGACGTCCGCTCCGAGCCACCCCTCGTTGGGCATCCACCGGTACTGCCCGCTCACCCAGCTTCCGCGTGGACGTCCGCGCACGACGCGACCCTCGGCGGCGAGTAGGGAGAGCAGCCGGCCGGTGACCGAGGTCGTCGTCTCCCAGCGCGTTCCCTCGCCGAAGCGGATCGGCTCGCGGAGCGCCGGCACCTCCTTCGAGAGCTCTGCGCCAGCCGCCTCGCCTCGGCGCGAGAGCGCCGCGAGGGCCTCGCGCTCGACGCGCTCGAGCCGCGCCGCGGCGTCGGGGGCGATCCCGGCGGACTGCACGAGCCGCTCGAGCCGCCGGCGCTCGCGGGGCGCGATGGCCCGCAGGCACGCCCCGGCGATCACCGGCTCGAGGTCGGCGGGGGCGACGAACAGCGTGTTGCGCATGCCGGTGAGGCGCACGAGCGTCCGCTCCCCGTAGAGCGCATGCTCGACTTCCGCGACCGATCCTTGCTCGGTCCGGGCGCGCGCCGCGAGGTAGACCGACGGCGGGTCCGAGGCGTGCAGCGCGACGACCGCGCGCGCCGCCTCGACGGGATCGGGCGCGCGATCGCTGGGCGCTAGGCGATGGCGTATCGCGAGCCGCGCGCGGCGCTCCGCGAGGTCGACCCGTGGCAAGGAGGGGGGCGTGGGCGGCCCGCGCGCCGCCGGTCGCTAGGCGGCCTCGACCGAGCGCTCGTCCTCGTTCGAGCCCGGTCCCTCGTCCCTCGACGGGTCGGCGGCCGCCGACTCCGAGTCGACCGGCGGGATCGAGGGGTCCTCGACCGCGGGCGCCACCTCGAGCTCCTGCCCGCTCCCCGTCTCGACCGCTTCGCCGTCGTCGACGGCCTCGCGCCTCGCGCCGTCGGTGGGGGTGCGGCCGGGTCCGTCCCCTCCGCCCGCGGTCGGCCGCTTCCGGCGCCGCCCACCGCGCCGGCGCCGTCCCTTGGGGAAGTTGCGCAGGAGCTCGCGCGCGAGCGCCGAGGGCTTGCGCGCCATGCGCGTGCGCGCGCCCGTCAGCACCTGGTTGGCCTCGGGCGTGTGACCCACCGCGGCCGCGAGCAGCGCGGCGCACAGGCGGCGGTCGTGCGAGCGCGCGGCATGGACGAGGCGGCGCGCGTTGCGCCCGTGCGCGGCACCCGCGGAGTTGACGAGCAGGCCGAGCAGGCGCTTGGTCTCCGGCCAGCGCTGCGCTGCGTACTCCTCGTGCACCTCACGCGTGTAGCCGGCGAGGTCCCAGATCCAACTCGCGGCCTGGTCGCGGCGGCCGACCTGCCGCTCGGCGAGCGCGCCGAGCAGGATCTTCACGCCTTCGCGACGCTCGTCGCGCGACCAGGTGCCCACCAGGTCGACGGCCTCGGTGAAGGCCTCGGGGTCGCGCAGCTCGGGTATCTCGGCGAGCGCGCGCAGGCGCAGCTGGGTGTTGCGGTTTCGCTGGAGGCAGGTGAGCAGGTAGCGCTTGCGCAGCTCGCCCGAGCGGTCGAACTGCAACATCGCCTTGGCGCGGCGCCAGTTGCTCGAGGTCACGCGCGCGCCGGCGAGCGCGGCCCACGCGTGCTGGTCGACCCAAGGGAGGTTCTCGACGGCGATCCGCCACAGCTCGCGCTCGAAGACGGCGTAGCGGCGCTCCTGCTCGGCCGCCACCGGGACCACGCGACGCTCCACGCGGAGCCGGCGCCCGCGTCCCCGCCGCACCGGGCCGACGACGATCGCACCGCCGCGGTAGACGTCGCGATCGAGCAGCGAATGGAGGGTGACGACCGGGTCGTCGTTGGGCGTGGCGGGATGCACGAAGTCGACGACGATCCCCGCCTCCTTGCCGGGCTGGCGGCGGGTGACGCGCCCGACGCGCTGCTGGTAGATGCGCTTCGAGGCCGTCGGGGCGAGGTGCATGCACACGGTGGCCCGCGGCGAGTTCCAGCCCTCCGCGAGAAGCTGCGCGTTGACGAGCACGTCGACCTCGCCGCGCTCGTAGGCGGCGAGAATGCGCGTGAGCTCGCGCTTGGGCGTCTCGCCCGAGACCGCCATCGCCTGCATGCCGGCGTCGCGGAAGGCCTGGGCGACGTTGTGGGCGTGGCGTACGCCCGCGGCGTAGACGACGCCGGGGAGGTTCTTGAAGCGCACGCGGTAGAGGTCGGCGACGGCCGCGTTGAACGGGCCCTGGTCGAGCAGCGCGGCGAGCTCCTCGAGGTCGAAGTCCTGGTCGACCTCCCCCTTGCGCAGCGGCACCTTGGCGATCGTGTTGACGCCGACCCCGGGTGGGATGCGCACGCAGCGCAGCGGCGCGATGACGCCACGGCGCGCCGCCTGGGCGAGATCGAAGCGCGAGGTCTGGGTCGGGAAGAGGTCGGTGACGTGGCGGGCGATGAGCGCGCCCGTGGCGGTCATGCCGACGAAGATCGGCCCGCGCCAGGAGCGGATGGAGGCGCTCGTCTTCTCGCCGAGGGCGGTGTGGGCCTCGTCGCAGATGACGATCGTGTAGGCGTCGGAGATGTTGCCCGCGTTGCGGACGAACCACTGGTAGGTCTCGACCGTGACGGGCCCGTTCGCGGGCGGCTCGGCGGACCGCTTGGGCAGCGGCGGGCTCACGCGCGAGGAGTAGCCGCGGTCGCGCAGCTCGCCCTGGAACTGCTCGACGAGGTTGCGCCGGTGGGTGAGGATGAGCACACCGCCGGTACGCGAGGCCTCGACGAACCCGAGCGCGGCGACCGTCTTGCCCGCGCCGGTGGCGTGCTCGAACCAGAACCGCCGCGCTGCGCCCGGATCGTCGATCGCCTCGGCCGGCGCGGTGTCCTCCTCGGACCCGTCGTTGCTCGCGGCCGTCTCGGGCTCCCAGTCGAGCGGCTCCTCCTCGTCGGGCAGCGCCTCCTCGGCGGCTGTGCCTTCGGTGTCCGCGGTGGGGCCAGGAGCGCCGTTGGAGGGGGTGTCGTTCGGTGCGGCCGCGGCGGGCGCCGGGGCATCGGGCGCGGCGCCCGCCCCGTTTGGCGATGCGCTGTCCGTAATCTCCTCTGCCGAAGCGGCCTTTGCCTGTCCGTTCTGCGCCTCGGCGAGCAGCGCGATCAGCGTTCCCGAGAGCGCGTCGACCTGATGCGCCGACAGGGCGGTGCCGTCGACGAGGTGCGGCTCCTCCTGCGAGAGCAACCGTTCGAGCCCGAGCATGAGCGAGAACTCGCGGCGCCACGCCACCGACGGCTCGGTGCGGCCGGCTTCGAGCTCGGCCAGGGCGGCGTCGAGCGCCCGCCGGCGCGGCGACCCCGGGGCGAGCGCCTGGGCGGCGTCCTCGCCCTCGTGCAGGAACGGCTCGCGCGCGAAGGTCTCGGCGCGCTCGAGATCGGCGCCGGCGACCGGCGCGGATGCGGCTGAGGAAGTGGTGGCAGCCATGCTGGCTTTGTCTGCGATGAGAGCCGGGTGGCCCGATGCCGACGGGGAGGGCACGCGCTGAGCGACCGTCCGCTCGGTGACCCCCGTCGCCTCCGAACGCTCGCCATGCGGGACGCGCTGATAAAGCGCCCGCAAGGCGGAACGTGCGTGTATTAAAGCAGGGCGGACGGCTATGCGAGGCTCTTCGCATGCGGCGACCGGCCCCGATCCTCGTGCTCGCGCTGGCCTGCGGCGCGCTCGGCGGGTGCGACGGGTCGGCCGAGCGGCCTGCTGCGGACGCCGCCGCGCCGGGGCTCGCCGCGGCCGAGCGCCGGCTCGAGCGCGAGTCGCCGCGGGCGCTCTCGCGGTTGTACGACCAGCGGGGACGCGTGTTGGCGGGCGGGCTGCCAGCCTTCCGCGAACGCCTCGCGGAGCTTCGCGGCCACCCCGTTGTCGTCAACAAGTGGGCGTCGTGGTGCGGGCCTTGCCGCGCCGAGCTGCCCTTCTTCCGCCGCCAGGCCCTCGCGCGCGGGCACAGCGTCGCCTTCCTCGGCGCGAACACCAACGACACGCCCGCCGCCGCGCGCCGGTTCCTGCGCGAGGTGCCGGTCCCCTTTCCCAGCTACGCGGATCCCGAGGGTGACCTCGCGCGAAGCTTCGAGGGCGCGATCGCCTTTCCGTCGACCGCCTTCTACGACCGCGGCGGTCGCCTTGCCACGGTGAAGCAGGGCGTCTACCGCAGCGAGCGCGACCTCGTCGCCGACATCGAGCGCTACGCGCGCTGAGCCGCCGTGCCGGAGTTGCGCATCGACCCGCTCTCGGGGCTGCGGACGATCGTCGCCGGAGGGCGTGCGACGCGGCCGGGCGGCGGCTTCGAGGTGACGCCCGCGGCGCCGCTCGACCCGGCGACCGATCCCTTCCTCGAGGGTCACGAGGACCGCACGCCGCCCGAGGTGTGGGCGCTGCGCCCAGACGGCGGCGCTCCGAACACGCCCGGGTGGCTCGTACGGGCGGTTCCGAATCTCTATCCCGCGCTCGACCCGCCGGCCGAAGACGACCCGCACGAGCGCGGCGGCGCGTCCGCGGGCGCGGCCACGGCCGCCGCCGGCGACCCACTCGCGCACGGGCGCGGCGACCCGGAGCTGTTCGCCTCGCGCCCCGCGGAGGGCGCGCACGAGGTGGTCGTGAGCACGCCGCGGCCGGCGCGCTCGCTCGCCGAACTCGAGCCTGATGAGCTCGAGACGGCTATGGACGCGTGGCGCACGCGCGTGCGCGCGCACGCGGGCGCCGCGTACACGCACGTCATCGTCAACGAGGGCCGCGAGGCCGGGGCCTCCCTTGCGCACTCGCACGCGCAGCTCTACGCGCTCCCGTTCGTGCCGGCGGCGCTGGCGCGCGAGCGCGAGCGCTTCACCGCGCACGCCGAGCGCACGGACGGGCGCGACCTTCTCGCCGACCTGCTCCAGGCCGAGGTGCGCCGCGACGAGCGCGTGTTCGCGCTCGACCGCGAGGCCGTGGCGCTGTGCCCGTTCGCCTCGCGCGTGCCCTTCCAGGTCCAGATAGTGCCGCGCTCGCCGCGGGCGCGCTTCGAGGACGACGGGCCGATCGTCGCGCGCCTGCTCCGCGAGGTGCTCAGGCGCCTCGCCGCGGTGCTCGGCGCGACGCCTCCGCTCAACCTGTGGGTCCGGACCGCGCCCCAGGGCGCGCGCTGGTTCTGCTGGCGCATCGACCTGCTGCCGAAGCTGACCCAGCCCGCCGGCCTCGAGCTCGGCGCGGGCCTCCACCTCAACACGGTGGCGCCCGAGGCGGCCGCGGCGATGCTGCGCGAGGCCGAGCCGGTCCCGCCGGCGCCCGTCGGGTGATCCCGCTCGCCGCGGTTATCGGCGCCGCGACCGCCGCCGGGGTCGTGGCTGACCGCAGCCGGCGCTTCTCCGCGGAGCGGCTCGCACACCGCTTCATGGACGGGCTCCTGTGGGTGCTCCTGCCGCTGGTCGCCTTCTTCAACATCGCCGCGCTCAGGCTGACCGTCGAGGTCGGGGCGGGCATCGCCTTCGCCTATCTCGCCCTGTCCGCCGTGCTCGGCCTCGCGTGGCTGCTCGGATCTCGCGTGCTGCGCCTCTCGCGCCCAGGGACGGGAGCGCTTATCGTCGCCGCGGCGCTCGGGAACACGGGCTACCTCGGGCTGCCCTTCAACGCCGCGACACTCGGCTTCGGTGCGCTTCCGCAGGCGGTCGCCTACGACGTGCTTGTCTCGGGGTTCGCGCTCGTGACCGTCGGCTTCTCGGTCGGGGCGGCGTTCGGGACCGCCGCCGACCGCCCGCGCGACCGGCTGCGCGCCTTCTTCTCTCGCAATCCGGCCCTGTGGGCGACCGCCGCGGGGCTCGTCGCGCCCGACGCGCTCGCCCCCGGCTGGGCCGTCGACGCCACGCGCGTGCTCGTGCTGGCCGCGGTGCCGCTCGGCTTCTTTGCCGTGGGGGTAGCGCTCGCGGGCGAGGCCGACGGCGCCGGCGCCCGGCGGCTGCTTGCACCGTTCGACCGCGCGGTCGCGGGCGCCGTCGTGCTCAAGCTGCTCGTGCCGCCTGCGATCGTGCTCGGCTTGTCGACCCTGCTGATCGACGTGCCCGCCCCGTACCTGCTCCAGGCCGCCATGCCCACCGGCGTCAACACGCTCGTCATCTGCCACGCGTACGGGCTCGACCGGCGGATCGCCGCGGGCGCGATCGCGTGGACGACGACGATCGTCATCTGCGCCGGAGTGGTCGCGGCGCTCCTGTAGCTTGCCCGCGGTGCCGCCCGAGTCGCGCCCCATCCCGCGTTTTGCCGCCGAGCCGCCGCAGGAGAGCCTGCCCTACGGGCGCTGGGGCGAGGCGCTTGCCGAGCGCTTCCTCGCCGCGTGCGCCGATGTCGACGCGGGCGAGGAGGATCTCGGCGAGCCCAGTGATATCGCGTGGTTCCCCGACCGCACCTACGGGGGGCGCACGTACCTGCCGGCCGCGGCGTCCACCTCGACCGGCGCCGAGCTGTTCGGCTTCGTGTCCTACCGCCGCGCGCGCGAGGACGCCGAGCCGACCGACTTCGAGGCCTTCGCCGACGCGACGACCGAGACCGCCGCGCGCAACCCCGACTGGCAGCTCGACCTCTCCGACCACGAGCTCGAGCGCTGGCGCGGGCCCGAGGGACGCCGCGGCATTGTGACGCTGGTGTGGGGACGCGCGCTCGTCGCCGGCGGAGCGCTCGCGACCGCCGAGCTCGGCCCCACGACCACCGATCAGTGCCCGGTCGTCGACGACCGCTTCACACTCGTCTCGCTCGATGACTACACGGGCGACCTGCTCGAGGTGCGCGTCTACGGACGGGGCGGCGGCGAGCTCGCGCGCGAGTCGCTGTACGAGGGGGAGTAGGGGGAGCGCCCCGACCAGGATTCGAACCTGGGGCCTACTCCTTAGGAGGGAGTCGCTCTATCCAGCTGAGCTATCGGGGCGAAGTCGCCGGCTCAACGGCCGGCGCGAGCAACGATAGTGCTGCTCCGGCCGCAACGGCCCATGCGGGTCAGGCTCTGCGAGCGCCCAGCTCAACGCGGTCCGGACGCTCCGGGTAGACGTCGTCGATCGTCGTCAGCGCCACGTACGGCGCTCCGCCGGCCGCCACGCCGATGGCCTCTTCGCCGCCCGCCAGCCGATCGAGCACGCTGACCACGCCGGCGATCTCGAGCCCCTCCTCGCGAACCCGCTCGATCGCCGCGACCGTTGAGCCGCCCGTGGTCACCACGTCCTCGACGACGACGCATCGCTCGCCGGGCTCGAGCGGCGGGCCCTCGATCCAGCGCTGGAGCCCGTGCGCCTTGCGCTCCTTGCGGACGAAGAACGCCTTAAGCCCGGTCGACCCGGGGGCGCAAGCGAGCGCGGCACACGCGACGGGGTCAGCGCCCATCGTCATCCCGCCGACCGCGGTCGCGCCCCGCTCGGCCGCCTGCGCGCCCACGAGTTCGCCGAGGGCGAGAAAGCCCGCCGGGCGGAGGATCGCGCGCTTGGCGTCGACGTAGTACTGGGCCGTCGCGCCACTCGTGAGCGTCACCTCGCCGACGACGAGGGCGTGCTCGCGCAGCTCGGCGATCAAGCGCGAGCGGGCAGACTCGAGCGTGGCCGCCGGAGCCGGCTGCGGTCCGGTCGTCACGCCGCCGCCGTGGCGGTAGGCGGGCGCGGCAGGAAGCGCGGGAGGACCATGCAGCCGATCACCATCGCCCCGCCGAAGCCGAGCGCGACCACCCAGCTGTTGTTCGCGATGAGCAGGTAGCCGAACATGTTGACGATGGCGTGCAGGCCGATCACCGCGAACAGCGATTTCGTCCACTCGTACACGAGGCAGAAGACCACGCCGAGCACCACGAGGAGCGGGATGAGCGGAAGGGTCTCGCGCATGCGGTCCGGCTCGAGGTGCATGACGCCGAAGATCGCGCCCGTCAGCACCGCGCCGAGCAGGATCCCCGCCCTGCGTCCGGCCACGCGCCCGAGGCTGTTGCGCATCGCGCGGTAGAAGAAGCCGCGAAAGAAGAACTCCTCGGCGATCGGCGCCATCACGATCACGACGAAGCCGCCGATCACGAGCAGCGCCGCGCCGCGCTTGACCCCGAGGGCGTCGGCGATCGACTGCCGGCCCTGCGGGTCGACGAGCGCCTGGTAGGCGATCGTGAAGGCGATGTAGGCGACGAGGCCGATCGCCGCCCACCCGAGCGTGCGCCCGAAGCGGGTCCGCCTTAGGCCGAAGTGCCATCGCCGCGGCCGGGCGCTGATCGCCGCGAACGCGATGGCGGCGACGATGAAGACCACGTCCTGCACGAGCACGCCGACGATGTTGAAGACCGGGGGCGGGTCGTCGAGGTTGACCCCGGCCGGGAGCGCGGCGAGGCTCACGATCAGAACGGCGGTCGCTGTGCCGAGGTAGGCGGCGAAGAAGCCGAGCAGCGCCTGCCACGCCGCCCAGTGCGGGCCCTCGCCCTCGGGCAGGTCCGCCATCGGTTTGCGAGGAGGGCCGGCGGGCGGCGCGGCTGCCGAAGCGGCCGGCGGCGAGGCGGCCAGCGCGCCTTCGGCCG
>DAIOHA010000006.1:0-15274 GCA_036744955.1 Thermoleophilaceae bacterium
TGGAAGCGGCCCCCGCGCTCGGCGATGACGGCGATGCCCTGGGCCCTTCCCCTACCCAGGCGCTGCATGGGCGCCTGCCCGACCAGCCGGGCCTGGCCAGCGGCGGCGTTCTGCGCCGCGCCGCCCGGGGGGTTTTCCCGCGCGCGCTCGTCCTCGCCGTCGCCGCTCAACAGCACGATGGCGAGCACGATCGCCGCGATCAGCGCAGCCGCGGCGAGAGCTCCGCCGAGGATCCGCCGCCGGCGGACGATCTGGCGTGCGTCGGGCGAGAGCGAGCCTCCTTGCGAGGACGTCTGCGCGCCCCCCGGTATGTCCGACTCGCGCGCGCCGGCGGTGTTCGTCTCCCCCGCGTGCCCGCTTTCGTGCTTGGCGCGCTCGGGCGCGGCCGCGCCCGCGCCGCCGTCGGCGAGCCCGGCGCCGGCTTCGGCCGCGGCGGTGGTGCCCCGGCCGCCGCGCTCGCCCGCGCCGGCGCGACCCGCGCGCGACGAGCCCGCGCCTCGGACGTCGTCGGCCTCGGGCACGTCGGGGCGGTCGCCGTCGCCGTAGAGAGTGTCGAGCGAGTCGACGAGCGAGGAAACCCACGCACGCGCGGGCTCGGAGCGCTTGAGATGGCCGCGTGTGGCCCGAATCTCTGGGCCGGTCTGCTGGTGGAGGACGTAGTCGGCGATCTGGTCGCGCCACTCGCCGTCGACGCGACCGGCGCTCCCCGGCGCGAGAGCGGTCAGCGCCTCGCGAGCGAGCTCGCGCACGCGCGCGGGCGGCATGTCCAGGGTCGCCGCGATGTCGTCATACCCCTGCCTCTGGCGCAGCAGCAGCTCGATGATCGCCCGGCTCTGCGGCTCGAGGGTGTCGAGGGTCGCCATGTGGCGGCCAAGGGTACCCTCCGGCCGTGTCGATGCCGCCGCCGACCGTCGACCTCGAGCGGACCCTCGACGGCACGCTCGGCTTTGAGGCGACCGAGGTCGGCGAAGAACTCGCGCGCGGGCGCTTCAGCACGAGCGATCGCGTGCGCCAGCCCTACGGCCTCGTGCACGGCGGCGCGTTCGCGGCATTCGCCGAGTCGCTCGCCTCGATGGCGACCTCCTTCGCGGTGGCCGAGGAGGGCCTGCTCGCCGTCGGCCAGTCGAACCACACCAGCTTCCTTCGTCCGGTGACCGCGGGCAGCGTTCACGCCGAGGCCCGCCGTCGCCACCGCGGCCGGACCACCTGGCTGTGGGAGGTCGACTTCACCGACGACGAGGGGCGGCTGTGCGCGGTCTCGCGGGTGACGATGGCGGTGCGCGGTCGCGACGGTTGAGCGGCCGCTGCGGAGCGGCCGGTCAGTCACGGGACGAGGCACTGCACTCGCCCTTCGCTGCCTCAGGCGGCTGCGTGCACCGGCGGGCGGCGCTCGGCCCACGGCTGCGCGCGCTCGAGCTGCGCGGCGAGCGACAGCAGCGTGGCGTCGGCGCCGTGGGCGCCCACGAAGTGGACGCCGATCGGCAGCCCCGCCTCCGACTGGGCGAGCGGCAGCGACATCGCCGGCTGGCCGGTCACGTTCGTCGGCGGCGTGAACGGCACGAACTGGCCGGACTTCGCGAGCATCGCGAGCGGGTCCTCGCCCTCCTCGGGGTCGAGCGCGCCGATCTCGAGCGGCGGCTGGGCAAGCACGGGACTCAAAAGGACGTCGTGGTGCTCGAAGAAGGAGAGCCCGATGCGCGCGGCGGTGCGCAGATATGAGATCGCAGCGATGTAGTCGACCGCGGAGATCTGCTCGGCCTGCTCGGCCATCCGCCGCGTGAGCGGCTCGAGCCGGTCGCGGTCGAGATGGCCGCCAGCGACGGCGTTCAGGCTCCGGACCCCGCCGCCGATGTCGGAGATCCAGAGCGTGAGGAAGTTCTCGGCGAAGGTCTGCGCGTCGAAGGGGATCGTCGCCTCCTCGACGTGGTGGCCGAGCGACTCGAGCAGCTCGGCCGTGCGCTCGACCGCGGCGGCGTGCTCGGGGTCGACGGGCGCGTCGTTCGGCGCCTCGGTCCCGTAGCCGATGCGCAGCGGCCGCGGCTCGCTCGCCGCGGCCGCGGCGAACTCGCTCGGCTCCGAGGGCAGGGGGAAGGGATCGCCCGCCTCGTAGCCCGCGAGGATGTCCAGAGCGAGCGCCGTCTCGGCGACGGTCCAGGAGACGACGCCGTCGGATATGAGACCGATCGTGTCGTTGGGCACGGGCGCGACCGACACGCGCCCGCGCGTGGGCTTGAGTCCGACGAGTCCGCAGCAGGCCGCCGGGATTCGGATTGAGCCGCCGCCGTCGTTGGCGTGCGCGAGCGAGAGCATCCCCGCGGCGACCGCGGCGGCGCTGCCCCCCGAAGACCCCCCGGGCGTGCGGCCGGTGTCCCACGGATTCCGCGTGGGGCCGAAGAGCTGCGGCTCGGTGACGGGGAGGATCCCGAGCTCTGGCGTGCTCGTCTTGCCGACCACGATGCCGCCGGCGCCACGGAGGCGTCGGACGGTCGCGCTGTCGATCGGGGGCACGAAGTCGTCGACCGCCCCGCACCCGAAGGTCGTGCGCACGCCCTCGGTGAGGGCGAGGATGTCCTTGATGGCGATCGGCACCCCGGCGAGGGGGCGTTCGTCGCCGGCTCGCACCGCGTCCGCCTCGGCGAGCGCGCGTTCGGCGGACAGGGTCACGAAGGCGTTCAGCTCGCCGTTCAGACGGTCGATCGCGGCGAGCGACGCCTCGACGAGATCGCGCGAGGTCACCTCGCCGGCGCGAACGAGCGCCGCCTGGTCGATCGCCGACCTGGTGAGGACGTC
Organism: Thermoleophilaceae bacterium; assembly: GCA_036744955.1. GTDB lineage: Bacteria > Actinomycetota > Thermoleophilia > Solirubrobacterales > Thermoleophilaceae > JACCUC01. The sequence goes on from DAIOHA010000006.1 coordinate 2,791, forward strand.
TTCGCTCATGAGCGCCACGGGGCCGACCCTACCTGAGACCGGCATGATCCCCCTTGTGGACGAGCAGGACCGCGCTCCAGCCGGCGTCATCCGCGTGCGCGCGCCGAATCCGTCGCCGCTCACCCTCGACGGAACGAACACCTATGTCGTCGACGGCTGGGTGATCGACCCGGGGCCCGAGGACGCCCATCACCTTGACTCGGTGTTGAACACACTGTTGAGAGTCGACGACGGTCGGGTGCGCGGGATCGTCCTCACCCACGGCCACCCCGACCACGCCGACGGCGCCGAGGAGCTCGCCCGCCGCTCCGGCGGCGTCCCGATCATCCGGCCGCGAGGGAGCGAGCGCGTCGGGCCCTTCGAGGCGATCGCGACGCCCGGTCACGCGCCCGATCACGTCTGCCTGCTCGCCGGCCGCGTCCTCTTCACAGGCGACACGGTGCTCGGCGAGGGCAGCGTCTTCATCGGGCCCGGCGAGGGATCGCTCCGTGCCTACCTCAACTCGCTGCGGCGCCTGCTCGAGCTCCCGCTCGAGACGCTGTGCCCGGGCCACGGCCCGTTCGTGTGGCGCCCGCGCGAGCGCATCGAAGAGCAGCTCGCGCACCGGCTCGAGCGCGAGCGGCGCCTCGTCGAGGCGCTCGCCGCCGGCGCGCGCACCGTCGACGAGATGCTCGACGCGGCGTGGTCCGAGGTCCCCGAGGAGCTCCGCTCGGCGGCCGCGCTCACGCTCGCGGCGCACCTCGACGAGCTCGCCGCGGAGGGCCGCCTGCCGGACGGCGTCGAGCGCCCGAGCCTCTAGGCTGGGCGCCCGTGATCAGCACGAACCAGCTCAAGAACGGCACCCACATCGAGGTCGACGGCACGATCTTCAAGGTCGTCGAGTTCCAGCACGTGAAGCCCGGCAAGGGTGGGGCGTTCGTGCGCACGAAGCTGCGCCGCCAGGTCGACGGCGCCGTCATCGACAGGACGTTTCGCGCCGGGGAGAAGTTCCGGCCCATCCGCACGGAGACGCGCCGCATGCAGTTCCTCTACGCCGACGGCTCGGAGGCCCACTTCATGGACCTCGAGAGCTACGACCAGATCGCCGTGTCTCAGGACGGGGTCGCCGACGCGTTGCGCTGGATTGCTCCGAGCGAGGAGGTCGAGGTGCTCTACGTCGACGAGCGCCCGGCCGACGTGCAGGTCCCGAGCGCCGTCGAGATGACCGTCGCCGAGACCGAGCCCGGCCTGCGCGGCGACACCGCCTCCGGCGGCGGCGACAAGCCGGCCACGCTCGAGTCGGGCGTCTCGGTGCGGGTGCCGCTGTTCGTCAACCCGGGCGACCGCGTGCGCGTCGACACGCGCTCGGGCGAGTACATCGCGCGCGCCTGAGGCGAAGGCGTGCGGCGCGGCGACCAGCGGCGCGCGGCGGTCGTCGCCCTCTACCAGCAGGAGGTGACCGGGCGCCCGGCCGCGGAGCTGCTCGAGCGCGACGCGCGCCCCTTCACGCGCGAGCTCGTCGAGGGCGTCGGCGAGCGGCGCGAGAAGCTCGACGTGCTGATCGAGCGTCACGCGATCGGGTGGAAGCTCGACCGCATCGCCCCGCTCGAGCTGAGCATCCTGCGCGTCGCCCTGCACGAGCTGCTCGACCGCCCCGACGTCCCGGCCGAGGTGGCGATCGACGAGGCGATCGAGTCGGCGAAGGAGCTGTGCGGGGCCGACGCGCCGGCGTTCGTTAACGGCATGCTCGCCGCGGTCCATCGCGCGCAGGAGGCGCCCGCGGGGTGAGCTCCGAGGCGGTCCCCAACCGCGCTACCGCGCTCCAGGCGGCGATCGCCGAGCTCGACCGGGCCGCCGCGCGGCTGCGCGAGGGCGACCTCGAAGCCGACGAGGCGGCGGGGCTGGTCGAGGCGTGCGCCGAGCTCGCCGCCCGCGTCGGCGGCGAGCTCGACCGGGCCGAGCGCGCCGCCGCCGCGGACCCGCCGGCAAGCGGCCAGGAGCGGCTGCTGTGAGTGCCGGGCCTGTTAGCGCCGGGCCCGAGGCGGCGCCCGCGACCGAGTCCGTCTTCCCACTCAAGCTCGGTGAGGAGATCGAGCGCTACCTCGCGGGCCTCGCCTTCTCGGAGGAGCCCTCGACCGCCGGCCTCGAGGAGGCGATGCGCTACTCGCTGCTCGCCGGCGGCAAGCGCGTGCGGCCGGTGCTCGCGCTCGCGACCGCCGAGGCGATCGGCCGCAGCCCCGCCGAGGTCCTGCCGCTCGCCGCCGCGCTCGAGCTCGTCCACACCTACTCGCTCATCCACGACGACCTCCCGGCCATGGACGACGACGAGCTTCGTCGCGGGCGCCCGACCTGCCACGTCGCGCACGGCGAGGGCGTCGCCATCCTCGCCGGCGACGGGCTCTTCGCAGAGGCCCTGCGGCTGCTCCTCGAGGAGCAGGCCGACCCACCCGAGCGCGTGCTCGCGGCGGCGCGCGAGCTCGTCTCGGCGGCCGGCGTGGCCGGCATGGTCGGAGGCCAGTATCTCGACATCACCGGCGACGGAGGTGCCGACGGTGAGTCGCTGCGCCGCCTGCACGCGCTCAAGACCGGCCGCCTGATCGCCGCCTCGGTCGAGTGCCCGCTCCGCCTGAGCGCGCTCGATCAGGCGGCGACCGCGCCCTACCGCCGGTTCGCGCGCGAGCTCGGGGTGCTGTTCCAGATCGTCGATGACATCCTCGACGTGGCCGGCGACGAGCGCGCCACCGGCAAGACCCACGGCTCCGACGAGCGTCTCGGCAAGGCCACCTACGTGAGCGTCTTCGGACTCGAGCGGGCGCGTGCGCTCGCCGGCGAGTCGCACGCGCGGGCGCGCGCCGCCCTCGCGGAGGCTCACGGGCGAACGGGTAAGCTCGAACAGGTGGCGGACTACATCCTCACCCGCCCGCGATGAGCAGGCTCGAGCGCATCGGCGGGCCCCAGGACCTGCACGGGCTATCGGACACGGAGCTCGGCGAGGTCGCGCAGGAGGTCCGCGAGCTGATCATCGACACGATCGGCGAGATCGGCGGCCACTTCGGGGCGAACCTGGGCACGTGCGAGATCGCCGTCGCGATCCACTCGCTGCTCGACTCGCCGCGTGACAAGGTGCTCTGGGACGTCGGCCACCAGGCCTATCCGCACAAGGTCCTGACCGGGCGCCGCGACCAGCTCGCAACGATCCGCAAGTACGGGGGGCTCGCGCCGTTCTGCTCGATCCCGGAGTCCGAGCACGACATCATGGGCGCCGGCCACGCCTCGACGGCCATCTCCTACGCCGTCGGGCTCAAGGAGGCCATGCGCCAGGGCCAAGGCGAGGACGGGCGCGTCGCGGCGGTGGTCGGCGACGGCGCGCTCACGGGCGGCGTCGCGTTCGAGGCGCTGCACAACGCCGGGGGGCTCCAGGTCCCGATCGTCATCGTCCTCAACGACAACGGCATGTCGATCGCGCCGAACGTCGGCGCGCTCTCGCGCTACTTCAACCGGGTGCGGCTCAACCCGAAGTGGCACCGCGCGCGCGAGGAGCTCGAGACGAACCTCACCCGCCTGCCGGGGATCGGCGACCGCTTCGAGCGGCTCGGACCGATCCTCAAGGAGTCGCTCAAGGCCTACTGGGCGCCGGGGCTCCTGTTCGAGGAGCTCGACCTCGCCTACGTCGGCGTGGTCGACGGCCACGACATGGGCGCGCTGCGCGAGGCGATCGGCGAGGCGCTCGAGGCCGACCGACCCGTGGTCGTCCACGTCTCGACGGTCAAGGGCAAGGGCTTCGCCCCGGCCGAGGAGGGCGGCCTCGAGGGCATGGAGAAGTGGCACGCCGCCAAGCCCTCGTCGATCGTCAACCGCCAGGCCGCATCGAAGACCCCGGCGGCCGAGGGCGCCGCTGGCGCCGCTAAGCCCAAGCCGCCCCAGTACACGAAGGTCTTCGGCGACGCGCTCGTCGAGGAGTGCCGTCGCGACGAGCGCGTCGTCGGCATCACCGCGGCGATGAACACCGGCACGGGGCTCGACATCCTCCAGAAGGCGCTGCCCGACCGCTACTACGACGTCGGCATCGCCGAGCAGCACGCCGTGCTCTTCGCCGCCGGCCTGGCACTCCAGGGGGTGAAGCCGGTGGTCGCCGTCTACTCGACCTTCCTCCAGCGCGCCTTCGACCAGATCGTCCATGACGTCTGCCTGCAGAACCTGGACGTCGTCTTCGCGATGGACCGTGCGGGGCTCGTCGGCGACGACGGCCCCACTCACCACGGCGCCTTCGACGTCTCATACCTGCGTCCGCTGCCGAACATGGTCGCCATGGCCCCACGCGACGAGGGGGCGCTCGTGCACATGCTGCGCACCGCCGTGCTCCACGACGGCCCGATCGCCCTGCGCTACCCGCGCGGCGAGGGGGAGGGGGTCGAGCTGCCGGCACGGCCCGCCCCGCTCGAGATCGGCCGCGGCGAGGTCCTGCGCTCGGGCGATCGAGTGGCGCTCGTCGGCTACGGCTACGGCGTGCCCGTCGCGCTCGCCGCCGCGGAGCGGCTCGAGGCCGAGCACGGCGTCGAGCCGACGGTGGTCGACGCGTGCTTCGCCAAGCCGCTCGACGCCGAGCTGATGGTCGAACTCGCGGCCGAGCACGAACTCGTCGCTTGTGTCGAGGAGAACGTGCTGGCCGGCGGGTTCGGCTCCGCGGTTATCGAGGCGCTCGCCGACCGCGACGGCCTCGGCGAGGCTCGCGTGCTGCGCTTCGGCCTGCCCGATCGCTTCGTGACCCACGGCAAGCCGGCGCTCCTGCGCGAGGAGGTCGGCCTCACGCCCGAGGCGGTCGCCGGGCGCGTCGCCGAGGCGCTGCTCGCCCCGCGCGGCATAGCCGAGCCGGTCTGAGGGCGTCGGCCCGAGGGCTCGCCGCCCGCGGCCGTCGCCCGCAACGGGGCGCTGACCAGTCGACCGGACGGTCGTCGCCGAGGCGGCCCGGGGTGGGGCCGCGCGCCTGCGACTCGGCGGAAAAAGAGAGCGACCCGCCGAGGGGGGCGGCGGGTCGCTCGAGGGAGGAGTGCTGCGTTATGTGATCTCTGAGCGGAAGTCCTGCTGCCGGGCGGCGGGCGGTACTGCATCCTGCGGCCCGCCGTTCTCAGAGACGAGGATCAATCTAGGCGGGGCGCCGGATGGTGTCTGTGAGTGGGGTCACGTACCCCCGGCCCGCCGCTTCGGGCGCCCCCGCACCTCGACGCGGACGGGCGGCGACGCCCGGATCGCCGGGCGCGTGCGGAGTAGTCTGGCGCCCATGGCGAAGACGAGGCTCGACGCCCTGCTCGCCGAGCGCGGCCTCTACGAGTCGCGCTCGCGTGCGGCCGCCGCGGTGCTCGCCGGTGAGGTGCGGGTCGAGCAACCGGGCGACGGCCTTCCGAAGCCCGGGCAGATGGTCGCCGCCGACGTCGACGTCCAGGTCGAGCGCGGTCCCAGCTTCGTCTCGCGCGGGGGCCTCAAGCTCGCCAACGGGCTCGACGCCCTCCGGCTGGAGCCCGCCGGGCGCCGCTGCCTCGACGTGGGCGCCTCCACCGGCGGGTTCACGGACTGTCTGCTCGCGCGCGGCGCGGAGTCGGTCGTGGCCGTCGACGTCGCCTACGGCGAGCTGAGCTGGCGCCTGCGCGGTGACCCGCGCGTGACCGTGCTCGAGCGCACGAACGCTCGCTCGCTGCGGCCGGAGCTTTTGCCGTACGTCCCCGACCTCGCGGTCGTCGACGTCTCGTTCATCTCGCTCGCCAAGGTCCTCGGACCGACGATCCGGTGCCTCGGGGCGCGCTCCGACGTGCTCGCCCTCGTGAAGCCCCAGTTCGAGCTCGGGCGGGAGCGCGTCGGGCGCGGGGGAGTGGTGCGAGCGGCGGGCGACCGCCGCGAGGCCCTCGTCGCCGTCGCTCGGTACGCGCGCGACGAGTTCGCATGCGCCGTGCTCGGCTTCGCCTCCTCAAGCCTTCCGGGCCCGGCGGGCAATCGCGAGAGCTTCGTCTGGCTCGGCGAGCGCGGCCGGGCGGGTGACGTCGCCGACCTCGAGGCCGCAGCCCGGAGCGCCGAGCCCTGAGGCCGCCGCGAGCCATCGCCCTGTTCACACACGCAACGGTCGGCGACACGGCCGACGGCGTGCGGACGCTCGCCGACGCGGCCGTCGAGGCCGGCGTCGAGGTCCGCGTGCCGCCGGCAGAGGCCGAGAAGCACGCGATCGAGGAGCGTCCGGGCGTGGTTTTTCGCGACGAGCTGAGCGACGACATCGACCTCGGCGTCGTGCTCGGCGGCGACGGCACGATCCTCACGGCGCTGCGCACCTGCGCCGTGCGCGACATCCCCGTCTTCTCGTTCAACTACGGCGCGATCGGCTTCTTGTCCACGGTCGACCACGACCAGCTCGACGACGGCGTGCGCCGCGTCATCGCGGGCGACTTCGAGACGCTCGCCATCCCCGCGCTCGAGGCGCGGATCGACGGCGGCGCGCGCCTCGCGGTCAACGACATCTCGTTTCATCGCCGCCCGCACGACCGGGTCGCCGAGCTCGCGTACTCGGTCGAGGGCGAGGAGCTCGGACGCGTCCGCTGCGATGGCCTCGTCGCCTCGACGCCGGTCGGGTCGACGGGCTACAACCTCGCCAACGGTGGCCCCGTGCTCGCGTGGGACGTCGACGGCTACGTCGTCTCTTTCATCGCGCCCCACACGCTGACCGCGCGCGCGCTCGTCGTTGACACGGCGACGGCGCTCGAGGTCGAGAACCTGTCGCGGCGTCACCCCGTCGACGTGACGACCGACGGGCGAATCGTCTCGACCCTCGACGTCGGCGAACGACTCGAGGTCCGCTTTCGCCACGACCGCGTAGTGATCGCCCAGCTTCCCGGGACGAGCTTCTACCACCGCCTGCGCGAGAAGTTCGGGCGCCTCGCGTACTGAGAGCGCGGGCGCCGGCGCGCGCCCGCGACCGTGACGATCGAGCGACTGCCGTGACTGGACGCGACGCTCACGCTCCGGCGGCAGCGGTCCGTCGGCGCGCGTTGCTAGACGTGCGCGGGTGCTCCTCGAGTTGCGTGTCGAGAACCTGCTTCTGATCGAGCGGGCGGAGCTCCGTCTCGGTCCGGGGCTCACCGCGATAACAGGGGAGACGGGCGCCGGCAAGACGGTGCTCGCCCACGCCCTCGACCTCCTCCTCGGAGGGCGCCCGCGCACGGGCATCGTCCGCCCGGGTGCGCGCGAGGCCTTCGTCGAGGGCGTGTTCGCCGTACCCCGGGGCCTGCTCGAGGATCCGGCGCTCGGCGACCTGCGCGAGCGCCTCCCCGAGGGCGCCGAGGAGATCGTCCTCGGCCGTCGCGTGGCCGCCGAGGGACGCAGCCGCGCGTTCGTGGACGGTCGCTCGGCGCCCGCGGCGGACCTTGCCGAGCTCGGCGGGCGGCTCGTCTCCTTCTACGGGCAGCACGAGCACCGGCGACTAACGCTCGCGACGCAGCAGCTAGAGGTGCTTGACGCCTTCTGCGGCGCCGAGCACCTGGCGGCGCGCGGCGAGCTGCGTGAGGTCTTCGGGCGCGCGCGCGCGCTCGAGCGCGAGCTCGAGGACCTGCGGGCGCGCACGGGAGCGCGCGAGCGCGAGCGTGACCTGCTCGCCTACGAGCTGGCCGAGATCGAGGCGCTCGAGCCCGCCGCAGGAGAGGAGCACGACCTGCGCGAGGAGCGCGGGCGGCTGCGCCGCGTCGACGCGCTGCGGGAGGCGGCGATGGGCGGGGCGGAGGCGCTCGCCTCCGACGCCGGCGAGGGTTGGGACCTGAGCGGCGCGCTCGCCCAAGGCGAGCGAGCGGCCGACGCGGTCGCGGGTGTCGACGCGCGCTTCGACGCGCTCGCCGAGCGCCTGCGCACGCTCCGCATCGAGGCCGAGGACCTCGGAGGAGAGCTGCGCCGCTACGTCGAGGAGTTGGAGGAGGAGCCGGGGCGGCTCGGCTGGGTCGAGGAGCGCCTCGAGCGCTACGACCGCCTCGCGCGCAAGCACGGTGGCAGCGTCGACGCTGTGCTCGCGCACGGCGAGCGCTGCCGCGCGGAGCTCGCGGCGCTCGAGAACGCCGACGAGGTCAGCGAGGACCTCGAGCGCCGGCTGGGCGACGAGCGCGAGCACGAGGACGAGCACGCGCGCAGGCTCAGCGCGGGCCGGACGGCGGGTGCCCCGCGACTCGCCGAGGCGGTGCGGGCCGAGCTCGGCGAGCTCGGCATGGAGGGCGCCCACTTCTCCGTAGAGCTCGAGCTCAGGGAGCGACGGGCCTCTTCCGGGGACGAGCGCGTCGAGCTCCGCATCGCACCTAACGCGGGCGTGGCGCCGACTCCGCTGCGCGAGACCGCCTCGGGCGGCGAGCTCTCGCGCACGATGCTCGCACTCATGGGCGTCGCGAGCGAGGGCGAGGGCGCGACAACGCTCGTCTTCGACGAGGTCGACGCGGGCATCGGCGGCCAGACGGCGCGCGCGGTCGGCCGCAAGCTGCGCGCGCTGGCCGAGCGGCGCCAGGTCCTGTGCATCACCCACCTGCCTCAGATCGCGTCGCTCGCCGAGCGGCACTTCCGCATCGAGAAGCACCCGGGTGGCGCGCTCGCGCATACGGTTGTGGAGGAGCTGGCAGGCGGCGCCGTGGTTGACGAGCTGTGTCGGATGCTCGGCGGCGACGCCGACGACGACGGGGCGCGCAGACACGCCGAGGAGTTGCTGGCCGCGGCGTAGGCGTCCGCGTCGATCGCGCGCCGGACCGCGCCCGCCCTCGTCGCCAGGGCTCGCCGGCCCGGATAGCGCGCATACACTCCCGACTCGCGCGCCCCCGGCGCGCCGGACCAAGGGATGGCCGCGCCTCGCACCGCACCCCGACCCGACGCCAGAAGCATCCGGACGCCCGCGGCGCGGACCGCGCGCCCCCGCCGTATCACCGGCCCCGCGCGGCTGGACCGACGCACGAAGCGGCTCGTGGGGCGGCTCGCGCTGGGCGACGTGGCGATCGTTGAACACCGCGACCTCGACCGCCTGTCTGCCGAGGATCTCGTCGCCGCGGGCGCGGCGTGCGTGGTGAACGTCGCGGCCTCGTCGTCCGGGCGGTACCCCAACGAAGGTCCGTCGATCCTCGCCGAGGCCGGCGTCCACCTGATCGACGTCCAGGGCGCGCCGCTCTTCGACGCCGTGGACGAGGGCGACCTCGTCTCCGTCGAGGGCACGCGCGTGCTGCGCGACGGGCGCCTCGTCGCCGAGGGCCGCGTAATCGACCGCGCGGCTGCCGGCCGCCTGCGGGAGGCGGCGCGCCGCGAGATCGCCGCTGCGCTCGAGGCCTTCGCCGCCAACACGATGGCCCACCTCCGCGACGAGGGCGACCTGCTCGCCGGCCGGCTCGATCTCCCCGATCTCGACACGGCGCTGCGCGCTCGGCCGGCGCTCGTGGTCGTCCGGGGCGTCGACCACGCGCGCGACCTGCGCGCGCTCGCGCCGTTCGTGCGCGAGCAGCAGCCGACGCGCGTCGCCGTGGACGGGGGCGCCGATGCGCTGCTCGACGCCGGCATGGCGCCCGACCTGATCGTCGGCGACATGGACTCGGCCTCCGACCGCGCGCTGGCGAGCGGAGCCGAGCTCGTCGTGCACGCCTACTCCGACGGCCGCGCACCCGGTCGCGCCCGGCTCGAGCAGCTCGGGCTCAGGCACAAGACGCTTCCCGCGCCCGGGACGAGCGAGGACGCGGCGCTGCTGCTCGCTGCCGAGAAGGGGGCACGGCCGATCGTCAGCGTCGGCTCGCCGTTCAACCTCGTCGAGTTCCTCGACCGCGCGCGAGACGGGATGGCGTCGAGCTTCCTCACCCGCCTGCGGTTGGGCGAGAGCTTGATCGATGCGAGGGGTCTCAGCCGGCTCTACGGGATGTAGGCCCGGCCGCGGCTGCGGGAGGACAGTCGGCGAAGCCGCTCGGGCGCACGCACGGAGGGCGAGACAACCCCGCGCGTCCGCGCTCCGCGCTAGCTTGACGCCCGTGGTCGCTGTGCCCTCGCTCCTGTCCCTCGCGCTCGCGGCCGCGCTCGCGCCGCCGACGCTGGCCCTTCTGCGTCGCGGCGCGCTCACCCGCGCCAACTACCGCGGCGCCCGGCTGCCGTGCCCGACGGGGGTGCTGCTGCCGGCCGCCACGGGCCTCGCCCTCGCGACCATCTCGGCCGTCGAGGCCGCGGCCCGCGTCGAGCTCCTCGGAGACGCCACTAGCGCGGCGGCCGCGTTCGTGATTGGCGTGTCGCTGCTCGGGCTCGTCGACGACCTGCTCGGGAGCGCGCGCGACGCGCCGCGCGGTGTGCGCTCCCACCTGCGCGCCCTCGCGCGCGGACGCCCGTCCACCGGCGTCGTCAAGGCGGTCGGGACGGCGGCACTTGCCCTCGGCGCGCTCTCGGGTGAAGGGCTCGGCATGGGCCTCGACGCGGCCGAGCTCCTCGTCTCCGCCGCGCTGCTCACGCTCGCGACGCACGCTTGGAACCTGCTCGACCTGCGTCCCGGACGGGCGATCAAGGCCCTGCTCGTGCTCGTAGCCGCGGTGTCCCTCGGCTCGCGCGACGTCGTGCCGCTCACGGCCGTCGGTCCCCTGCTCGCGCCCTTTCTCGTGCTGCTTCCGCTCGACCTGCGTGAGCGCGGCATGCTCGGCGATGCCGGCGCCTCGGCGGCTGGCGCCGTCGCGGGCCTCCTGCTCGTGCTCACCCTCTCGACTGGCGGGGAGGCGATCGCGCTCATCGCGCTCGTCGCACTCGCGCTGATCGGCGAGCTCCGCTCCCTGAACGCCGGCGTCGAGCGGTTCGCGCCCCTCCGCCGACTAGACTCGCTGGGCCGTGCGTAGATCCGAGACGCGCTTCATCTTCGTCACCGGCGGCGTCGTCTCCGCGCTCGGAAAGGGCATCGCCGCTGCGTCGATCGGCCGGCTGCTCGTCGCGCGCGGGCTGCGCGTCGCGATTCAGAAGTTCGACCCCTACATCAACCTCGACCCGGGGACGATGAGCCCGTTCCAGCACGGCGAGGTGTTCGTCACCGAGGACGGCGCCGAGACCGACCTCGACCTCGGCCACTACGAGCGCTTCACCGGCGCGAACACCACGCGCGGCTCGAACGTGACCACCGGTGCGATCTACGACACGGTCATCCGCCGCGAGCGCCGCGGCGACTACCTCGGCAAGACGGTGCAGGTCATCCCGCACGTAACCGACGAGATCAAGCAGCGCATCCGCCTCGTGGCCGCTGCCCAGGACGTCGACTTCGTCATCACAGAGATCGGCGGGACGGTCGGCGACATCGAGTCGCTGCCCTTCCTCGAGGCCCTGCGCCAGTTCCAGGTCGAGGAGGGCCGCCGGCGGTGCATGTTCGTGCACCTCACGCTCGTCCCCTTCCTCGGGCACGCCGGCGAGCTCAAGACCAAGCCCACCCAGCATTCCGTCCAGGAGCTGCGACGCATCGGCATCCAACCCGACCTCGTCATGTGCCGCTCGGAGGCCGCGCTCGCCCGCGACATCCGCGAGAAGATCGCCCTCTTCGCGAGCCTCCCGTTCGAGGCCGTCGTCTCGGCGCGTGACGTCGACTCGATCTACGAGGTCCCGCTGCTGTTCCGCGCCCAAGGGGTCGACGACCAGGTACTCGACCACTTCGCGCTCGAGGCCGCCGAGCCCGACCTGACCGAGTGGGAAGGACTCGTCGCGCGCGCCCGCGAGCCCGAGCGCATGGTGACGATCGGGCTCGTCGGCAAGTACGTGCAGCTCGAGGACGCGTACCTGTCGGTGATCGAGTCGCTCCGCCACGCCGGCATCCACCACGGGACCCGCGTCGAGGTCCGGTTCGTCGACGCGGAGGCCCTCGACCGGGACGAGGGCGAGCGCGAGCTCGCCGACTGCGACGCGGTGCTCATCCCCGGCGGCTTCGGCACGCGCGGGATCGAGGGCAAGATCGGCGCTGCCCGGTACGCCCGCGAGAACGGCGTGCCCTACCTCGGCATCTGCCTGGGCATGCAGGTCGCGGTCTCGGAGTTCGCCCGCCACGTCGCCGGCATGTACGGAGCGAACTCGACCGAGTTCGATCCCGAGACCCCGTACCCCGTCATCGACCTCCTGCCCGAGCAGAAGGAGGTGCGCGACCTCGGCGGCACGATGCGGCTCGGCGCCGACCCGGTCAAGCTCCACGACGCGACGCGCGCCCGCGCGATCTACGGCGAGGCGGTCATCTACGAGCGCCACCGCCACCGCTACGAGGTGAACAACCACCTGCGCCGACACCTCGAGGCGGCCGGTCTCGTGTGCTCGGGGACCTCGCCCGACGACCGGCTCGTGGAGATCGTCGAGCTGCCCGACCACCCCTTCTTCGTCGCCTCGCAGTTCCACCCCGAGTTCAAGTCGCGTCCGCTGCGTCCGCAGCCGCTGTTCCGCGAGTTCGTCGGCGCGGCGGACGAGCGCCTGCGCGGGCGCGTGCCGGAGGCTGAGCCGCAGGTCAGCGCCGCGGAGCGAGCCGCGG
>DAIOHA010000007.1:0-15229 GCA_036744955.1 Thermoleophilaceae bacterium
GGCTACTACGTCATGTGCGGCAAGGCCTACGAGCCCGACCTGATCGTGGCCTGGCCGAGCGCGGAGATCTCGGTCATGGGGGCCGAGGGGGCGGTCGAAATCATCTTCCGCCGCCAGGTCGAGGAGGCCGATGACCCGGAGGCGGCGCGCGCCGGACTCGTCGAGAGCATCCGCGCGACGATCGACCCCTACATCGCCGCCGGCAACGCCCTGATCGACGACGTCATCGACCCGCGCGAGACGCGCCCCACCGTGATCCGCGCGCTCGAGATGGCCGCGACCAAGCGCGTCGAGCGCCCGGCGAAGAAGCACGGGGTGATGCCGGTCTGAGCCGCCCGAAGACGGCGGCCGAGCAGGAACACGAGGCGATCTTCTTCGAGGGGCCGGAGGAGTTCCGCGCGTGGCTCGAGCGTCACGGCGACTCGGAGAGCGAGGTCTGGGTCGGCTTCTACAAGAAGGCGACGGGTCGGCAGACCATGAGCTGGTCGGAGGCCGTCGACCAGGCGCTCTGCTTCGGCTGGATCGACGGCAAGCTCAACCGCATCGACGACGAGCGCCACCGCCAGCGCTTCACCCCGCGCAAGCGCGGCTCGAACTGGAGCAAGGTCAACGTCGAGAAGGTCGCCCGGCTCCAGGCGGAGGGGCTGATGACGGCGGCCGGGCGGCGCGCCTTCGAGGCGCGCGAGGAGGCGAGGACCGGCGTCTACAGCTTCGAGCGTGAGCAAGAGGCGGAGCTCGACCCCGAGCACGAGCGCCGGCTGCGCGCGAATCCAGAGGCGCTGGCGTACTTCGAAAGCCGCCCGCCCTCGTACCGGCGTAGGGCGACGCACTGGGTGATGAGCGCCAAGCGCGAGGAGACGCGCGCGCGGCGCCTCGAGACGCTCATCGACTGCTCGGCGAGGGGCGAGGACATCCCGCCGCTGCGGAGGCTCGGATGAGCCTGGCCGACCCCGTCATCCTCACCAACTCGATCTCGGGCGCGGTCGCCAACCGCGATCAGTGCCCGGCCATCCCCTACACGCCCGAGGAGTACGGCGCCGAGGCGCGGCGGGCGGTCGAGGAGGGCGCGGCGATGATCCATATTCACGCGCGCAACCCCGACGGCGTCCCCTCCTACGAGGTCGAGGACTTTCGAGCGATCGTCGAGGCGATCCTTGCCGAGGTCGACGACGTGATCGTCAACCTCTCCACCGGCGCGATCGGCGTGTCGATCGAGAAGCGGCTCGAGTACCTGCGCGCGCTGCGGCCGGACGTCGGCGCGCTCAACATGGGCTCGATGAACTACGCGAAGTACTCGCGCCGGCGCGGGGACTTCGTGTTCAAGTTCGTGTTCGAGAACTCCTTCGACACGATCATGGCCTTTCTGAGCGAGATGAACGAGCTCGGCATCCGACCGGAGCACGAGTGCTTCGACCTCGGCCACCTCGCGAGCCTCGACCCGCTGATCGACATGGGCCTGCTCGCGGAGCCGCTCCAGGTCTCGTGCGTCATGGGGGTGACGGGCGGCGTGCGCCCGAGCGCTCGCAACCTAGCCCACATGGCGAGCGAGGTGCCGGGCGGCGCCGACGGCCCGAACAACTGGGGCCTGATCGGGATCTCGCGGGACCAGTGGACGCTGATCGCCGCGGCGCTCGCGCTCGGCGGCAACGTGCGCGTCGGGCTCGAGGACAACTTCTACCTCCCGGACGGCACGATGGCGCGCTCGAACGGCGACCTGGTGGCGAAGGCGCGTGAGATGACGGAGGCCGCGGGGCGCCGCGCGGCGAGCGTGGCCGAGGCGCGCCAGCTGCTCGGGACGCCGCGGCGCGCCCCGGCCGCCTGAGCAGCTCGCGGCAGATGCGTCGACCGCGACCGGTGCGTAGGATGCGGAGTCGATGAACGAGTCGCAGCCGCTCCAGGCGCTGGCAGGGCTCCGAGCTGCCATCGGGCTCGGCGCGTGGCTCGTCCCGCGCGTCGCCGGCCGCCTGTTCGGCCTTGACGCGCGCGACAACCCGCAGTCTCCGTACCTCGCGCGCCTGTTCGGCGCGCGCGACGTCGCGCTCGGCGCCGGGGCGGTTCTGAGCGAGGGCGAGGCGCGCACGCTGTGGCTCCGCGCGGGCGTGGCGTGCGACGTGGCCGACGCCGTCGCCGGCCTCGCCGCCGGTGGGCGGGGCTACCTCGGCCCGGTGTCCGCTGCCCTCGTCACGGGCACCGCGGTGGGCGCTGCCGCGCTGGGCGTGGCCGCGCTGCGCGCAGAGGACGCCGCACAGCCCGCCGCCTAGAGCGAGCGTGCCGGTCGCGCCCGCCGAGCCCTCGACGCACGTCGCCGAGGTCGAGTGGCGTCCGAGCGGCGATGACATCCGGGCGCATCGCGTCCGCCTGAGCGACCAAGAGCTCGAGGGGTCGTGCCAGCCTTCTCTGGGCGGCGACGAAGCCAAGGCCGATCCGGAGCAACTCTTCGTCTCGGCGCTCGCGACGTGCCACATGCTCTGGTTCCTCGACCTCGCACGCCGCCGCGAGCTGCGTGTTGCCGCCTACCGCGACACGCCCGAGGGGACGATGGACGGGGAGTGCTTCACGCGCGTCGTCCTGCGTCCCTCGGTGGAGTGGGGGGGCGACGCCCCGACCGCGGAGGTCATCGAACGCTTGCACGCGCGGGCGCACGAGCTCTGCTTCATCGCCCGCTCGGTGGCGTGCCCGGTCGACGTCGAGCCCCGGTGAGCGAGGCCGCCGAGCACGACCGTGCGGGTCCGCTCGCCGGCGTCCGGGTCCTCGACCTCTCCCGTCTCCTCCCGGGCGGCTTCTGCTCGCTGCTGCTCGCCGACTTCGGCGCCGAGGTGCTCAAGGTCGAGGACACCGGCATGGGGGACTACGTGCGCTGGGCGCCGCCTCAGTACGAGGGCGCCGACCGCTCCGCGAGCTCGGCGCTCTTCCTCGCCCTCAACCGCGGCAAGCGCTCGATCCGCCTCAACCTGCGCGAGGAGGCGGGGCGCGAGGTCCTCTTGCGGCTCGTGCGCGAGTACGACGTGCTGCTCGAGTCGTTCCGCCCCGGGGTGCTCGACCGGCTCGGTCTCGGCTACGACCGCCTGCGCGAGGAGAACGCCGGGTTGGTCGTGTGCGCGATCACCGGCTACGGGCAGGACGGGCCGCTGCGCGACCGCGCCGGCCACGACATGAACTACCTCGGGCTCACGGGCCTGCTCGGACTGACCGGAGAGCGTGACGGGCCGCCCGTCCAGGCCGCCGGGCAGATCGCCGACATCGGCGGTGGCGCGCTCATGGCCGCCTTCGGCATCCTCGCCGCCCTGCGCGAGCGCGAGCGCTCGGGGGAGGGGCAGCTCGTCGACGTGTCGATGACCGACGGCGCGCTGTCCTGGCTAGCGATGGTGGCGGCGCGCTACCTGTGTGACGGCCAGGTCCCCGAGCGCGGCGGCCTCGAGCTCGCCGGGGGCCTCGTCTGCTACCGCCCGTATGCCTGCCGCGACGGGCACATGACGCTCGGGGCGCTCGAGCCGAAGTTCTGGCAGGAGTGGTGTCGCGGGGTGGGACGCGAGGACCTGATCGAGCGCCAGTTCGACCCGCCGGGCTCCGAGGCACACGCCGAGGTCGAGCGCATCTTCGCGGAGCGCACGCGCGCGGAGTGGGAGGACTTCGCCGCCGAGCACGATTGCTGCCTCGAGCCGGTCCTCGGCCTCGACGAGGCGCTCGACTCGGAGCTCATCCGTGCCCGCGAGATGGTCGTCGAGGTCGAGCAGCCCGGTGCGGGGCCCGTATCGCTCCTCGGGGTGCCGATCAAGCTCGGGCGGACGCCCGGCGCGCCCGCGGGGCCAGGGCCGGCGCTCGGCGAGCACACCGCCGCCGTGCTCGGGGAGCTCGGCTACTCGCGAGAGGAGCGCGAGCGCCTCGAGGCCGCGGGCGCGGTGGCCGGGCCCGCCGAGGGCTCCGAGGGCAGCTTCCTCGCCTGAGCGCGGGGGCGCGCCGCGGGGCCGCGCGTCTCGCGGTGCGCTCGCAAAGCGCTCACCACCAGGCCTCGTGCCTCTCGGTCACCCCGTAACCCTCGGAGAGCTCAACTCCGCCCGGGAGCGTGCCCGTGAAGGTGCCGAACGGCTGTCGGTAGTCGGAGCGCATGAGGCCGAGGTGGGTGCGGTGAGCCAGCGCCGCCCAGACCGAGAGGCGAAGCTCGGAGCCGTCGTCGGAGGAGACCGTCGCGAGATCGGGGGCGAAGCGCACCGGTGGCGCCTCGATCGGCTCTCCGTCGAGCCACAACGTGCGCTCGCTGTGGGCGGGGTCGTCGTTCACGCCCTCGACGAGATTCCACGCCACCCGAGCTCCCGTGGGCGTGCGCCCGACGCCGGCTGACCACGACCACAGCGTGTGGCGGGGGTGGTCGTCGACGACCGCCGCACCGTGGAGTGCACGCCGCTGGCCGTCGACGGTCACGGAGCACCGCGCCGGTCTGCCCGCCTGCTTGCGCGTCCACACGTGTCCGCGCTCGCCGCTCGCGGCCACGCTCTCGACCGCGGGCGGCGCCCCCTCGCGCATCAGCTCCGCCTGGATCTCGACGCGCGCGCCGCCTTCCCGTGCGCGAGCACGGACCGCGATGCCCGCCTCGTCGACCGCCACGCCGCCCGACCCGAGGAGCGACCGCCCGCTGAGGAGGCGGCCGTCGGGCGTCGCCACGCCCCAGAAGCGCTGGGCGAGCGGGCCGACCCACACCTCGGCTGCGCACAGGCAGAGCCCGGCCCCGTACACGCCGACGTACCGCCAGCGCTT
This sequence comes from Thermoleophilaceae bacterium, assembly GCA_036744955.1. Classification (GTDB taxonomy): domain Bacteria; phylum Actinomycetota; class Thermoleophilia; order Solirubrobacterales; family Thermoleophilaceae; genus JACCUC01. Next base: position 4,753 of record DAIOHA010000007.1, read on the forward strand.
GAGCGGCCGTCCCGCGCGCATAGGCGGCATCCGCGCCGGCGGGAGCGGGAGCGCGAGCTCGCGCACCGCGGCGCCCCGAGCGGGGAGCGCGGGCATCGGCGCAGCGTACGCCGGATCGGTCGGTAGGATGGATTGACCGGTCAGTCAACGCTCGCCCCACAGCGGCGGGCGCAGGTCAGCGCCCCGACGGCGAGGAGGGATGTGCGGGCGGCGGCGGTCCAGCTCAACTCGGGAACCGACAAGGCCCGCAACCTCGCAGCGGCCGACCGGCTCACGCGCGCCGCGGCCGCCGACGGCGCGGAGCTCGTCGTCCTGCCGGAGAAGTTCAACCTGCTCGCCGTCGAGGACGAGCTGCGCGGCGGCGCCGAGCCGCTCGACGGCCCGACCGTGGGGTGGGCCCGCGAGACGGCGCGCGAGCTCGGCATCGACCTCGTGGCCGGCTCGTTCGCCGAGCGCCGCGCCGAGCGCGAGCGTCTGTCGAACACCTCGGTGCACGTCGGGCCCGACGGCGAACTGCGCGCCGTCTACCGCAAGATCCACATGTTCGACGTCACCGTCGAGGGGGTCGAGTACCGCGAGTCGGCGACGGAGGAGCCGGGCGGCGAGATCGTCGTCTCCGAGGCGGGCGGCGTCCCGCTGGGCCTGAGCGTGTGCTTCGACCTGCGCTTCCCCGAGCTCTTTCGCATCCTCGCGGTTCGGGGTGCGCGCGTGATCGCCGTGCCCTCCGCCTTCACGCGGCCGACCGGAGAGGCGCACTGGGAGCTGCTCCTGCGCGCCCGAGCGGTCGAGAACCAGGCGTTCGTGGTCGCCGCCGACCAGGTCGGCGAGTGGCAGCCGGGCAAGGAGAGCCACGGCGGCTCGATGATTGTCGACCCGTGGGGCGAGGTGCTCGCCCGCGCGCCGGACTCGCGCGCGGGCGGGGGCGAGACGTTCGTGTGCGCCGACCTCGACTTCGCGCGTCAGGACGAGGTCCGCGAGCGGCTGCCGAGCCTTGCCGGGCGCGTCGAGTCGGCCTACCGCTGGCCGGAGGCGGCGCCCGCCTGATGGCGTCCTCGAACACCGGCTCCCGCGCCGGCGGCACGGCGGCGACTCGGGCCGATGCCGACGCCGCGCGCCAAAGCCGCAACCGCGGCGCAGACGCTGTCGACAAGCGCCGACTCATCCTCGACGCGGCGGTGCGCGTGTTCGCGCGCCAGGGCTTTCACTCGTGCCGCGTGGCCGACGTCGCCGACGAGGCGGGAGTGGCCTACGGCCTCGTCTACCACTACTTCGACTCGAAGGAGGAGATCCTCGACACGCTCTTTGTCGAGCGCTGGCAGCTCATGCTCGACGCCATCGAGGCGATCGACGCGGGCGAGGCGGGCGGCCGCGAGAAGCTCTACTCGGTCGCCTCGTTCATCATCGACTCCTACCGCAACTCGCCCGACGTCATGAAGGTGATCATCGTCGAGGTGACCCGGGCGGCGCACTCGTTCGGGCGCGAGCACCTCGAGCAGATCCGCACCGCCTACGACCGCATCGCTCGCATCGTCGCAGCGGCGATTGAGGACGGCCAGTTTCGGTCGGAGATCTCCCCCGACTTCGTGGCGCTGTGCTTCTACGGCGCCATCGAGCAGCTCCTGTCGGGCTGGATCTTCGGTTCGCTGCCGGCGACCGAGGAGGAGTTCGAGCGTGCGAAGCGTCTCGTCGTCGAGACCATCTGCGGCGGGATCGAGACGGCCCCCGAGGCGGCCGGGTCTGGTTTACTGCCGCGCCAATGAGGAACGACGTCACTAAGCGCCTGATGTGGAGCGGCATGCTGGCGGCCATCGGCGCCCTTAGCTCCGTGGTCGCGAACCGCGTCGCCGTCGAGGTGTGGCGCCGAGTCTTCAACGAGGACCCACCGGAGTAGCTATGACGTTTGCAGGCGAGAGGGACGGCGAGGGCGAGACCCGCGAGCACGACGCGGCGGCGACCTCCGCCCCCGGCGACGAGTCGCCCGAGACCGTCGAGGCGCGCGGCGAGCAGCCGGCCGACCCGCCGACGGAGATGACGCGCGAGGCGCCCGAGCAGGGGGGCACGACCGTCGACGCGCCGGGTGGCGCGTCCGCCGAGGGCGGGGGCCCCGCGCCGGGCGAGGCGGCGGAGGGCGTAGCTGCGGCCGGGGGCGGCGGTGACGCTGCCCCGCAGGTCGGAGGTCCGGTCGGCGACGCGCTGAGCGAGGCCGGGGCCGAGGCCGGTGATCCCGCAGCCGCGGCGACCGACGCCCGGGGCGACGAGAGCCACGTGGCCGCCCTTCCGCCCGGTTCGGGCCCGGCGGCCGGGGCACAGGGAGCCGCCGAGCGGCGCTCCGGCTCCGAGGACTCCGGCGAGGCGTCGCTGTCCGACCGCGTCGAGGCGCTTGCCGATCAGCGCCCCGAGGTGCTCGTCGGCGCGGCGTTCGCGGGCGGCCTGGTGGCTGCAAAGGTCCTCGCCGCGCTTGGAGGCGGACGATGAGCGACGACGGCGTGCGGCGCCCCGCGAGCGCCGACAAGTCGGTCGGCGACATCGTTGGTGAGGTGTCGCAGAAGGCCTCGCTGCTCGTCCGCGAGGAGATCGAGCTCGCCAAGGCCGAGGTCACGCAGAAGGTCAAGCGCCTCGGCGGCGGGGCGGCCGCGGGTGCGGTCGGGGGCGTGTTCGCCTTTCTCGCCCTGATCTTCCTCCTGCACGCGGTGGCGTGGGTCATCGCCGACCTGCTGGGCGGCCAGGGAATGCTGCCGATCTGGCTGGGCTTCCTCATCACCGCCGTGATCCTGCTGGTGCTCGGCGGGATCGCCGCGGCGCTCGCGCTGCGCTTCTTCCGCCGCGGGGCGCCGCCCACGCCGGACCTCGCGATCGAGGAAGCCAAGAAGACCCGCGCCGCGATCGAGGAGGTGAGCAGCTCGTGACCGAGGGCGGCCAGGGCCGAGCCCGCACCCCGGAGGAGATTCGCGCGTCCGTCGAGGCGACGCGCGAGGAGCTCCGCTACTCGCTCGTGGACCTTCAGGGCAAGGTCGACGAGCTGAGCGACTGGCGCGCGCCGCTGCGTCGCAACCGCCGTGCCGTGCTCATCGGGGCGGCCGCAGCGGGCTTCCTCGTCGGCGGCGGGCTCGCCGCCGCGGTCGGCATCTTCAGGCGCTAGCCGCGCCTCGCGCCGCCGAGGGGCGAGCAGCCGACCGCCGCTCCGGCGGTCAGTCCAGACAGTGCTCGGGCACGGAGCCCACGCCGAGCATGCCCGGCCCCGTGTGGGCGCCGATCACCGGCCCGACCTCCGACACGAAGACCGGGTCACGGCCGAAGATTTCGTAGCAACGCTCGATGAGCAGGTCGGCCTGGTCGCGCGACTGGATGTGCTGCACGACCCACCCGTCGGCGGCCGAGGCGTGGCGCTGGCGCGCGTAGTCGACGAGCCGCTCGAAGGCGCGCGCGCTCGTGCGCACCCGCTCGACCGGCGTGATCTCCGACTCGACGGTAAGGATCGGCTTGATCTTGAGCGTCGAGCCGATCCACGCGCTCACGCCTCCCACGCGACCGCCGCGCTTGAGGAACTCGAGCGTGTCGATGGCGAACCACATCTTGAGTTGCTCGCGGGCATCGCGCGCGCGCTCGATCACCTCGTCGACGCCGCTGTCCCTGGCGGCCGCGCGCGCGGCCGCCAGCACCATCAGCCCGGAGCCGCCGCACGCCGTGGCGGAGTCGAGCACGTGCACCCGCTCGCCACCCTTCCCGTCGCGCTCGAGCGCCGCGGCCGCCTGGCGCGCCGAGGCGCAGGTTCCCGAGAGCCCCTCGGAGATGTGGATCGAGACCACGTCGCGCCCCTCGGCCAGGAGCGGTTCGTAGACCGCGAGAAAGTCGCCCACCGACGGCTGCGAGGTCGTCGGCAGCCGCTCGCTGCGGCAGAGCTCGTCGTAGAAGGCGTCGAAGTCGGCCATCTCGCCCTCGCTCTCCGTGCGCTCGCCGTCGAAGGTGACGTACAGAGAGACGGGGATGATTCCGTTCGCCTCGACGAGCTCGCGCGGTAGGTAGTGGGTGGTGTCCGAGACGACGGCGACCGGCGGCATCGGCGCGGGAGCCTATACACGTGCCCGCCGGCGCGAGCGTGGGCCGCGGGCCACCGCAGCCGCCAGGGGCGCGCCCGCGGCGCGACACGGCGAGCGCGCGCGACATACTCTGCCCACCTGCCCGCGGATGCGGGCCCCGAGCGATGACCGGCTTCGATCGACAAGAGGTGGAGAGCGCCCTCGAGCACCGGCTCGAGGAGCTCCGCCGCACGCGCGCGGCGATGCACCGGGCGAGCGAGAACATGCTCGAAAGCGAGCTCGCTCACGTCGACAACCATCCCGGCGACGAGGGGACGGAGACCTTCGAGCAGGAGCTCGAGGCGACGACTGACGTCTTCCTGGACGAGGAAGAGCGCCGCATCGACGAGGCGCGCCGCGCGCTCGCCGCGGGCACCTACGGGACCTGCGTCGACTGCGGCGGCGAGATCCTCGCCGCCCGCCTCCGGGCGATGCCGGAAGCGGTTCGCTGCCTCGACTGCCAGCGCCACCTCGAGGGAGCGCGCGAACAGCGCCGGCCGGCCGCGGGAGGGGCGGAGCTGTGAGCCCCTCGCGCCGTCGGACCGCCTTCATCCTCGCCGGCGGCGGCTCGCGCGGGGCCTACCAGGCCGGTTGCCTGCGGCGCCTCGACGAGGAGGGCATCTCCCCCGATCTGATCATCGGGTCCTCGATCGGCGTGTGCAACTCGCTCGCTTATGTCTCGAACGGCGCCGAGGCGCTGTGGGAGTTCTGGTCGCGCACGGTCTCGCTGCCGCACATCCTCACGCCGTCGTTGCGCAAGAACGCGCTCATCGGCAACTCGTTCTTCTCGATGGACGGCCTCATTCGCCTGATCGAGGGCGAGGTCGACTTCCCGCGCTGCTTTCACTCCGACATCGAGCTGAGCTACATCGTCGCCAACCTGTCGGCGGGGCACGAGGAGCTGCGCGGCAACCGCACCGAGCCCGACGTCGAGCGTTTCCGCACGGTGACGAGGATCGGTTACTCGATCCCGATCCTGCACCCGCTCATCGAGCTCGACGGCGACATGTACGCGGATGGCGGCTTCCTCTGGAACGTGCCGTTCGAGTACGCCGAGGACTGGGGCGCGGACGAGGTCTACATCCTCTCGGTCGTGCCCTCGCAACTGCCGCGCGCGGGGTCGCTGCGGCTCGTGCCGCAGGTCGCGATGCGCATGTACGACATCCTCTGGCGGACGCTCGGCAACGTCTCCCACCTCGAGAAGCAGATCGAGGACGGCCGCTACCACGGCATCGACGTGACCGTGCTCGAGCCGAGTCCCGAGACGGGCATGTTCGACCCGCTCGGCATGATCAACGCCCACCCCGCCAAGTCGAAGCGCCTGCTCTGGCAGGGGTACCGCGACACCGACGAGGCGCTGCGCGCCGGCGCGCAGCGCTCGGGGCGGGTCAAGGGGGCGCAGTCGCCTCCGCCGGCGGGAGAGCTCGCCGGAGGCGGCGCCAACGGGCGCGTGCGCAGCACGTCGACCGCGCGGCGCCGCCCGGCTCGACGCTGATCCGCGCCCGGTGGCGGCCTACGAGCGGCCGGAACGCCCGCTCCACCGGTCCGGGGCATCCTCCGGTGCGCGCCTGGCCCGCCGCTAAGCTCGATTGAGTGGCCACGCTCTATCGCTGCCGCACTCCTACGAACTGGCTATGCCGCTGCGGAACGGTCGCCCGCCGGCTGCGCCGACAGGGGCTTGACTTCGACGAGGTGCGCGTGCCGTTCCCGAAGAGCCTGCGGCCCGAGGTCGAGGACCTGACCGGCCAGCGCTGGGTGCCCGTGCTCGTACACGGCGAGGAGGTCATCCACGACTCGCACCGCATCCTCGAGTACCTCGAGTGGCTCGACGACGGCGCCGAGCCCGACGACGGTGAGGACACCCCCCAGGGCGGCGGACACGAGGCGGCGCCGCGAGCGCTCGCCGCGACGGAGGCCGCGCGCTGATGGCCACCGGCTCAGGACGCGGGCGCAACGCCGCACGCCGGCTGGCCCCGCTCGCGCTCGAGGCCTGGCGGCGGTGGCAGTCGCTGCCTCCAGAGGAGAAGGAGCGCTACCGCAACCTGGCCCGCCGCTACGCCGAGCGCGGACGCACCTTCGGCCGCGACGCGTATGGCCGCGTCGGACGGCGCGGCGCCGGCGGACCGCCGCCCTCGCGACGGCGCTGACCCCGCCTCCGGCGGACGCGCCCGCGTTGCGCTACTAGCCGAGCCGGTTCTCGAGCCCGAGCGGGCTCGACTGAGGCGCCTCGGCCTCCGGGGCGGCGGGCGCCTCCTCGGCGGGGGGCTGCTCCACGCCGAGCAGCTCGGCGAGCTCCCCGGTCTCGTACATCTCGGTGACGATGTCGCAGCCGCCGACGAGCTTGCCGTCGATGAAGAGCTGGGGGATCGTCGGCCAGTTCGAGATCGCCGAGAGCTCCTGGCGGATGCGCGGGTCGGGCAGGATGTCGAGCGCCGCGTACGGCGTGCCGAGCGCGTTGAGCGCGTCCGCCGTGTGCTTCGAGAAGCCACACGCGGGCGCGTCGGGCGTGCCCTTCATGAACAGCATCACGCGGTTCTCGTCGATCGCCTGCTGGAGGAAGTCGCGGATCTCGTTCTCGGTCATGTGGCGGTCCTCTCGGGGGTCGAGGTCTTGAGCGAGAGAGCGTGGATCGGCCCGCCGATCTCGGCGCCGAAGATGCCGTAGACGAGCTGGTGCTGCTCGATGCGGGAGAGGCCCTCGAAGCGCTCGGAGACGACCTCCGCGCGGAAGTGGTCGCCTCCGCCGGTCAGGTCCTCGACGCGCACGTCGGAACCCGGCAGCGCGTGCTCGATGCGGCTGCGCAGCTCGTCGGACGAGGGCATCGGACCCAGGTTAGCGGTGTCCCGAGGCGGTACAATCGACCCATGGTCACGCTCACGGACTTCGCCGCCGAGAAGGTCTCTCAGTTCCTCGCCACTCAGTCCGCCGGGGAGGACGCCGGCCTGCGCGTTGGCGTGCGGGGCGGCGGCTGCTCGGGGTTCCAGTACGCGCTCGCGCTCGACGAGCGCCGAGAGGACGACGAGGTCTTCGAGGACCACGGCATCCGCGTGATCGTCGATCCGGCGAGCCTTCAGTACGTCAACGGCTCGGTCGTCGACTACACCGAGAGCCTCATGGGCGCTGGCTTCGAAGTGAAGAACCCGAACGTCGTCGCGGCGTGCGGATGCGGCTCCTCGTTTCGCGTGGCGGACGAGGACCCGAGCTGCGGCGCCTAGCCCGCCTACTCGTTGACCGGTCGGCTCGTCCCCTCCTCGTAGGGCTCGGGCTCGCCGAACTCGTCCGGCTCGGGGCCCGGCCCCGGGTGACGGCCAGGCGGCGGCGGATCCTCGGCCTCGGGATGAGGCTCGAAGGGGTCCGAGTCGGCCGTCGGGTCGGGCTCGCCCACCGGCCGGTTCATGCGGCGGTGCGGCGGCTCGTCGGGGTCGCGCTCGGGGGTCACGCTCCCCGGTCGGGCCTTCGGCTCGAGCGGTCGGTCGGCCTCGGCGGCCGGGTCGGGAGCGCGCTCGTGGTGGCGAAAGCCGCCGGGACGACCGCGCTTGGGTGAGGATCCTTTGCTGGGTTTGGCCATGTCGGCTCGTTACCCGAGCACACGCGCTTCCACACCGCGGTCCGCGGCGCGCAGCCGCCCGCCGTCCCCTCAGGGCTCGGCGTCGAGCGACCGCCACAGGTAGAGCGAGGCGAGCGTGCGGTGGGGCCGCCACGGCGCGGCGACGCGCTCGAGCTCCGCCGCGTCGGGAGCCTCCTCGAGCCCGTACGCGCGCTCGACCGCGCGCCGGATCCCGAGGTCGCCCACGGGCAGGACGTCGGGGCGGCCGAGATGGAAGATCAGGAACATGTCGGCCGTCCAGCGGCCGAGCCCCTTGACCGCGGTGAGTGCGGCGGTCACCTCCTCGTCGTCGAGCTCGGCGAGCCGCGCGACGTCGAGCTCGCCGTGCTCGACGCGCGCGGCGAGGTCACGCAGGTAGGAGACCTTCGGCCGCGAGAGGCCGGCGGCCCGGATCTCCTCGGGGTCGGCTGCTAGCAGCTCGGCGGGGGAGGGCGTGCGGCCCCCAAAGCGCTCGAGCAGTCGGCCGTAGATCGAGCGCGCCGCCAGCGTCGAGAGCTGCTGGCCGACGATGGCCCGCAGCAAGGCGCCGTAGGGGTCGGCCGGGCGCCCGCGGCGACGATCATCGAGCGACAGCGGCCCGTGTCGCTCGACGAGCGCGCCCATGAGGGGGTCGGCGCGGCGGAGGTGGTCGACGCCCGGTGCGTCCTCCTCCGCGGGCGCCGCCGCCGCGGTGCCGGCGCCGGGGCGACGGCCGGAGCCGCGCGGCGGGACGCCCTCGCCTTCGGTGCCGTCCGTGTCCCCCATCGCGCTCAGGCGATCGGCTCCGCGCGGCGGCCGCGGCCGCGGCCGGCTTCGTCTTCCGCTTCGCGTCGGGCTGTCGCGGCGCTCGGCCCGCCGGCGGTGCGCCGCGCGAAGAATTCGGCCTCCGCGCGACCGAGCTCGGTGGCCGGCGGGTCGTCGTACAGCCACTCGCGTGCGATCTGGTGCCAGTTGGCCCGCGCCTCGAGCTGGCCGAGCACCCCGAGCGTGAGCGCCTCCATGCGCGTCGCGAGCATGCGCTCGGGCGGCAGGGTGGCGCGGCGCATGACGGGCCAGTGCTCCGAGCGCAGGTCGCCGATGTCGATCAGCGTACGGCGCACGTAGTCGGCGTCGAGGGTGACCTCGCGGTCCTCGCCATACCAGCCCGTCGCGGCCTCGAAGTGGGCGAGGACCCGCTCGGGGGTCACCTCGGGATCGTCGGGGCTGTAGAAGCCCATGGCCACAAGCCCCTCGTAGAGGCCCCGCGCATCGCCTTCGAGGGCGCGGCGGAAGATTTCGAGCTCGCGCTCGACCCACTCGCGCTGCACCTTCCTGGTCATGCCGAAGTCGAGGAAGGCCACGCGCGCGTCGTCCATGAGCCGGAAGTTGCCGGGGTGGGGGTCGCCCGAGAAGTGGCCGAGGCGGTAGAGCGAGCCGAAGAAGAAGCGAAAGACGATCTCGCCGAAGCGGTCGCGCTCGGGCCGCGCCAGCTCGCGCACCTGCTCGAAGCCGATTCCCTCGGCCCACTCGGTCACGAGCACGCGCTCGGTGCACAGCTCGGTGACCACATCGGGCACGAACACGAACGGATGTCCGCGCCAGGCGCGTGCGAACGCGCGCTGAGACTGGGCCTCGTGCTCGTAGTCGAGCTCCTCGGTCAGGCGCTCGCGGATCTCCTCGGCCATCGCCTTGGCGTCCATACCCGGGGCCATGCGGCGTGCCGCGCGCAGCAGCAGGCCGAGGTTCTGAAGGTCGGCGCGGACCGCTGCGCCGACGCCCGGGTACTGGACCTTGACCGCGACCTCGCGGCCGTCGTGCAGGCGCGCGCGGTAGACCTGGCCGATCGAGGCGGCGGCCACGGCCTCCTCGTCGAACTCGGCGAACGCGTCGCGCAGGCGCTCGCCGAGGTCGCTTTCGATGACCTTGCGCATGTCGCGGAACGACGCGCGCGGCGCCGAGTCGCGCAGCTCGGCCAGCTTCTCCTGGATCCGCTTCGAGGCCTCGGGCGGGAGCGCGCCGGTGTCTACGAACGAGGCGACCTGGCCGACCTTCATGGCCGCGCCCTTCATCGACCCGAGCACCTCGACTATCTGCTCGGCGGCCTCCACCTGGCGGCGCTCGGCGGCCTCGCGGCGCTCCTTCTCCGAACGGGTCAGGTTGGCGGCCTTGGTGGCATAGGCGCGCGCGGTCTGTCCGCCGAGCAGGGCGCCGACGCGGGCGGTGCGCCGCAGTCGGCCGGTGGGGATCGCCTCGTCGTCGTCCGCGCGCGCCATGGCACAGAGGGTACGGTGCGCGCCTCGCGCGCGGCCCACCTCGGTCGCGCCCCTAAGCTGCCGCCGCGATGCGCCTCGTGACCTACAGCTCCAGCCGTGGGGAGCGCGCCGGAGCCCTGCGCGACGAGGGCATCGTCGACGTCTGGGAAGCCCTCGGCGACGAGCCGCCCGCGGGGTCCGCGCCGGGCGTCCGCGCGCTCCTCGCGTCGGTCCATCTCGACGACGCGCGCGCGGCGGTCGCGGACCCGGAGCCGACCGTCGAGATCGGCGCGGTCGAGCTGCTCCCGCCCGTGCCCGACCCCAGCAAGCTGATCGGGATCGGGCTGAACTACGTCTCGCACGCCGAGGAGGCGGGGCTCGAGCCGCCGGGCACACCGACCTTCTTCGCCAAGTTCCGCAACGCCCTCGCGCCCCCCGTGGCGGAGGTCGCGCTGCCCGCGAAGAGCGAGAAGGTCGACTACGAGGCCGAGGTCGCCTTCGTCGTCGGGTGTCGCGCACGCGACGTGGTCGAGGCCGACGCCCTCGACCACCTGGCCGGGCTCACCCTGCTCAACGACTTGTCG
>DAIOHA010000008.1:0-14547 GCA_036744955.1 Thermoleophilaceae bacterium
ACGAGCCTTGCGGCCTTCCTCTACACCCGGGAGGCAATGGCTGGCCGCTGGAGCTTTTCTCGTCGTCTGGGTGCTCGCGGCCTACGAGTCCCGCAGAGCTCGGGCTTCTTCGACACGAAGGGCGGGAGCGTTCGTATTCGACGGAAACTCGCTGCTGCAACCCGCGAGCGAGACCGACATTCGTCACGTCCTCGCGCGGCGTTCTTTGGAGGATCCCCAGACCTCCGCTCCCGGTCGGACTCGCCTGAGCGAGGGATCGGGAACGCACCGACCTAGGAGCTAGCGGGCGCCGGCTCGCCCCCCTCGACGCGCAGAATCTCCGCCAGCGCCGCCTCACCGACCTCGAGCTGCTCCTCGGTCGGCTCGCGCGTGCCGAGCGCGCGCTGAATCTCGTAGCCCGGCCGGCGCAGCGCACGCGCCATCGCGGTGTCGGGGTGGCGCTCGGCCAGCGAAAAGACCTCGACCGCGAAGGCCACGCTGCCCAGGGCGACCGCGGCGTCGACCACGGGGCCGCGCAGGCCCGCACGCCGCACCGCGACGTTACCCGCGGTCGCGCTCGCGAGCAGCGGCGCCACGAGGTTCGAGCCGCAGCGGTCGTGCTCCTTGGCGGCGTCGGCAGCATGCTCGTCGCCCTCCTCGTAGGCCGCGATCGCCTTGTGCTCGACACCGTGGTAAGCGGCGAGGTCGCCGCCGCGCAGAGCGAGCAGGGCGGGCACCACACCGATCCCGGCGGTCAACGCCTCGCGGCCCAGGGTTCGGCCGGGACCGCCGCGGCGGCGCACGGCCTGGCCGGCGAGCGCCGCGGCGACCATCGTGCCGATCGTCTTCGGCTCCTGCATGGGCAGGCGCGCCTCGGGGAGCGCGCGCTTGACGAGCGGAATCACGGCGAGCGCCTCCGCGAGCTTGAGTACGCCGCGCAGGCCCGGCACGCGCTCGACCGCGTCGCTCCCGAGCTCCGGCTTGGGGCCGGAGGCCACGCGCAGCTCGCCGCGCGCGTCGCGCACGGCGGCCGCCCAGTGCGTCGGCCCGTGCACGAGCAGCCCGTTGCCGAGCGCCATCCCGCCGAGGCGGAGCTTCTCCGGAGGCGTGGGCCTCATTCGCCCGAAACCTTGACAGACGGCAGCTCCTGCACCTGCAGCATGCTCGTGGTGCCCGGCCGCCCGCTCGGCAGCCCGGCGGTGATGACCACGCGCTGTCCGGGCTCGCCCCAGCCGAGCTCGACCACGCGCCGCGCCGCGTCGGCGATGAGCTGCTCGGTGACCTCGTGGCGGCGCATCGAGGCCGCCTGCACGCCCCACATGAGCGCGCAGCGCCGCACGGTCTCGCGCCCCGGGGAGAGCGCGTACACGGGAACCTCGGGGCGGTGCGCGGAGACGAGTCGCGCCGAGCGCCCGGAGAGCGTCGGTACGACGAGCGCGGAGCATCCGAGGTCGCGGACCGCGCGGCACGCGTTGTAGGCCACGGTGTAGGCAGGGTCGCGCGCGTCGCGGTGGACGCGGCGCTCGTTCCACTCCGCGTACGGCGCCGCGGCCTCGGCACGCTCGGCGATGCGGGCCATGAGCTCAACGGCCCCGATCGGGTACTCGCCCACCGCGGTCTCCTGCGAGAGCATCACCGCGTCGCTGCCGTCGAGGATCGCGTTGGCCACGTCGGCGACCTCGGCGCGCGTCGGCCGTGAGGAGGTGACCATCGAGTCGAGCATCTGCGTCGCGGTGATGACGGGCCGCGCGAGCTTGCCCGCGCAGGCGATCACGCGTTTCTGCACGACCGGGACCTCCTCGATCGGGAGCTCGATCCCGAGGTCGCCGCGCGCGACCATCACGCAGTCGGCAGCGCGGCAGATGTCCTCTATCGCCCCGACGGCCTGCGGCTTCTCGACCTTGGCGATGAGCGGCAGCCTCGTGTGCCCGCGGACCTGCTCGATGTCGTCCGGCCGGCGGACGAACGAGAGCGCGACCATGTCGACGCCGATGCGCTCGCCGAACTCGAGTAGGTCGAGGTCCTCCTGGGGGACGGCGGGAAGGTCGGCGAGCTCCCCGGGGACGTTGAGGCCCTGGCGCGAGGCGACGGTGCCGCCGATCTCGACGCGCGTGTCGATCTCCCCGCTTCCGCTCCGAACCTCCTCGACGCGGAGCCGCACCGACCCATCGGAGAGGTAGACGACCTCGCCCGGGTAGAGCGCGTCGGCGAGGCCCTGCCACGAGACCGACATGCGGCGTGCGTCGCCGGGCGTGTCCGAGTCGGCGACGAGCGTGAGCTCGCCTCCCGCCCGTAGCTCGGCGAGGTCGCCGTCGAGCACCCCGATGCGGAGCTTCGGGCCGGGCAGATCCTGCAGGATGGCGACCTGGCGCCCGGCGCGGCCGGCCGCGCTGCGGACGCGCTCGGCCGTCTCGGCGTGGTCGTCGCGGTTCCCGTGCGCGAAGTTGAGCCGCGCCACGTCCATGCCCGCGTCGACCAGGCGGGCGAGCGTGTCGGGCTCGCGCGAGGCGGGCCCGATCGTGGCGATGATCTTCGTGCGCCGCACCTCGCCCCAAATTACTCCGGCGGGCGGCGCCACGGGGTCGGAGGCGCGTCGCGCCGCTCGGGCCGGCGCGGCGCGACCGCTCAGCCGAACGTCTTCTCGACGAGCTGCGCGTAGAAGCGCGCCGCGAGCCCGAGGTCTTCGAGGGGCACGCGCTCGTCGGCGCCGTGCACGAGAGGCGCCGCCTCGAACAGGTCCATGCGTCGCTGCGGGAAGAAGCCGTAGGCCACGCAGTCGGGGAAGGCGTCGCGGAACCAACGCGAGTCGCTGAAGCCCGGCAGCGCGACTGCCGCCGCCTCGGCTCCGGGATCCTCCTCGGACACGAACGCGCGAATGTTCTCCATGAGGTCGGTCTCGATCGGCGAGCGGTTGCCCACCACCGTCTCGCGGAACTCGATCGAGTAGCCGTCCTCGCCGAGCACCTCGGCGATCGCGGCACGCGCGTCGTCCTCGCCGAGGCCCGGCGGGACGCGGCAGTCGACGGCCAGCTCCGCGCGCGAGGGAATGACGTTGATCTTCTCGGAGGCGTGCACCATGGTCGGGGTGAGCGTCACCGAGAGCAGAGGCTCGAGCAGGATGGCCACGCGCGGGTCGACCTCTTCGACGCGGCGGACCGCCTCGGCCAGGGCGTCGTCGGAGCCGTCGCCGGGATCGAGCCCGAGCGCGCGCAGGAGCGCCTCGGGCTCGGGGCTCATGCGGTAGGAGGCGCGTCCACTTCCGAGCCGCTCGATCAGGGGAGCGAGCTTGGTGAGCGCGTTGTCGCCGATCCGCGGCAGCGAGGCATGCCCGGCACGGCCCTCGGTGGCGAGCCGGAAGCGGAACACGCCCTTCTCGGCGACGCATACGCCGTACACGCGCCGTCCGTCGAACTCGAGCACCTCGCCGGCGCCCTCGTTGACCACGAGGTCGCACGCCACCTTGTCCGGGTGGCGCTCGCACAGCCACTTGGCGCCGTGCTCGGCGCCCGTCTCCTCGTCGCAGGTCACGACGACCAGCAGCTCGCCGCTCTCGGGACGCCAGCCCTCCTCGGCGAGGGCGGTCGCCGCCGCCACCTCGGCGGCAAGCTGGCTCTTCATGTCGAGCGCCCCGCGGCCCCACACGCAGCCGTCGCGCAATTCGCCTCCCCAGGGGTCGACCGTCCATTCGGAGGGATCGGCGAGCACGGTGTCGACGTGGGCGAGAAGGACGAGGCGCGGCCCGTCCGATCCGGACCGCAGGCGAGCGACGAGGTTCGGACGGCCCTCGGTCGCGTACAGGAGCTCGCACTCGAAGCCGGCGCCCTCGAGCAGGTCCTTGAGGTCGAGCTGTGCGGCCTCCTCGTCGCCCGGCGGGTTGACCGTCCTGAAGCGGATCAGGCGCTGGAGCAGCTCCGTCGTGCGCCGCTCGAGGTCCGCCGGATCGGGCACAGAGCGAGTATATGGCGGCTGGGTGGGGCGGTAGTCTGTGCTCCGGAGCCGGGCGCGGCGGTCCGGCCGCACCGGCGAGGGCCGGTTTTGGAGCAGCTCTTCCGCACCGACGAGGGCGCCCGCGCGCGAACGCCCGTCCCGCCGCCCGAGCGGCCGCTGCCCGTCCGCATGCGGCCACGGTCGGTCGACGAGCTGGTGGGACAGGAGCACGTGCTCGGCGAGGGCTCCGCACTGCGGCGCGCGATCGAGGAGGGGCGCCCGCACTCGATGGTGCTCTACGGCCCGCCGGGCGCGGGCAAGACGACGATCGCGCGGCTGCTCGCGGTTCACGCCGACGCCGCGTTCGAGGAGGCCTCCGCGGTCGAGGCGGGCCGCGCCGAGGTGCGCGAGATCCTCGCGCGCGCGGAGGAACGCATGGCGGGCGGCGGCCGCGGGACGATCTTCTTCCTCGACGAGATCCACCGCTTCAACAAGGCGCAGCAGGACGCCCTCCTACCCGCGGTCGAGGAGGGGCTCGTCACGCTCGTCGGCGCGACCACGGAGAACCCGTACTTCGAGGTCAACTCCGCCCTCCTGTCGCGCACGCGGGTGTACGAGCTGCACGGGCTCGCCGACGCGAACGTGCGCACCCTGCTCGAGCGAGCGCTCGCCGACTTCGAGCGCGGCATCGCGGAACCTCCCGCGGTCGCCGACGAGGCGCTCGACTTCCTGGCCGCGCGCGCGGGCGGCGACGCGCGCGCCGCGCTCGCGGCGCTCGAGCTCGCGTGCGCGACCGTCGCCTGGCAGGCGACGGCGCCCGGCGCGAGCGCGCGCGTCGAGCTCGCCGACGCCGAGGACGCGATGCAGCGCAAGGCGGTCCTCTACGACAAGGGCGGCGACCGCCACTACGACACGGTCTCGGCCTGGATCAAGGCCACCCGCGGCTCCGACCCAGACGCCTCGCTGCTGTACCTCGCGACGATGCTCGAAGGCGGCGAGGACCCGCGCTTCATCGCCCGGCGTATGGTCATACTCGCGAGCGAGGACGTGGGGAACGCGGACCCGCGCGCGCTCGAGATCGCGGTCGCTGCGGCGCACGCCGTCGAGCACGTCGGCCTCCCCGAGTGTGCGCACAACCTCGCTCAGGCGACGGTGTACCTGGCGCTCGCGCCGAAGTCGAACGCTTCCTATCGGGCGCTGGCTGCCGCGCGGGCGTGGGTCCGCGAGCACGGCTCGCCCGCCATTCCCGATCACCTGCGCAGCGCCGGCCACCCGGGCGAACGCGCGCTCGGGCACGGCGTTGGCTACGACTATCCGCACGACCGCCCGGGCGCCCTCTCCGACCAGGACCTAATGCCGCCCGAGGCGGCGGGTGAGCGCTTCCTCGAGCTGAGCGACCATGGTCTCGAGCGGTCGCTCGCCGAGCGGCTCGAGGAGATCCGCGCCGCCCGCGAGGCGGCCGGCGGCCCAGACGGCTGACCCGCGCGCGTGCCTCGCCGCCGGCTCGCACTCGCGCTGCTCGCGTGCGCGCTCATCGCCTCGACCGGGCTGCGCGTGGCCGCGGGCGCCGAGAAGCGGGGCCTGACCCACGACGAGGCGATCACCTACCTCGCGACTGCCTGCCATCAGGGGGAGTACGCGCGCCTGACCACGGCGGGGGCGCCGCCGCTCGGCCGCTGGGTGCCGGCGGCGGAGTGGAAGGCGCTTCTGCGACCCGACCGCTCGCTCTGCCTCGCCACGATCGCCCGCGACCTCGCGCACGAGGACGTCCACCCGCCGCTCTACTTCTGGCTCCTGCACGGGTGGGTGCTCGTGTTCGGGGTCGGTGTATGGGCGGGCCCCTCGCTGAACGTGGTCCTTGCCGCGCTCACCTGCCTCGCGCTCCTCGGGCTCGCCCGGCGCGTGCTCGGAGATCCCCTGCGAGCCGCCTTTGTCGCCTCGGTGTGGTTGTTCAGCCCTGCGGCGATCCGCGTGTTCGCCGAGGCGCGCCAGTACGAGCTGCTCGCGCTCGTCGCCGTCCTGTTCGTGTGGGCGTGCGTGCGCGTCGCCGCTCCGCCGACGCGCAGGCCGGCGCGGGACCTGGCCGTGCTCGCGCTCGCCACCGCCGCCGGGGCGCTGACCCAGTTTCTGTTCGGCCTCGTCGCCGTCGTGGGGGTGGCGCTCGTGGCGGCCGGCCTGTGGCGCTCGCGGCGCCGGCTGGTGGCGCCGGCGCTGCTCGCCATCCTGGCCGGCTACGCGCTCTTCGGCGTGCTGCACTCGGGCTTCCCGCTCTCGCTCGCGCGCGGGCGGGCGCAGGCGGCCGACCCGGCGCCCGAGCTCCTCTCCGGGCGCCTCGAGGCGACGGTGCGGACGTTGACCGAGTTCCTTCTGCCTCCGGTGGCCGCCGCCGGCGTGCCCGCGCTCGTCGCCCTCGCCGTGCTCGTGGCCGTGACCGCATGGCTGGGCCTGGGCGGCGACCGCGACCCGAACGCCGCCCTCCCGACACGGGCGATGCCGCTCGTGTTCGCGTGGCTCGCGCTCGCGCATGCGGCGCTCTACCTCCTGTTCGTGAGCCCCGGGAGCGCGATGGACGCGAAGCACCTGAGCGCGGTGTGGCCGTTCGCCGCATTCTTGCCAGTGCTCGCCCTCGGGCGGCTGCCGCGGCGGGCGCGTGCGGCGGTAGCCGTGCCGTTCGCGGTGGCGCTCGTGGGAGCCGGCTCCGTGGCCGCGCTCGATGGCCCGCCCGGAGCGGACGGCGGCCCCGCGGAGCTCGAGCGGACGCGCGGGGTCGTGCTCGACAACGTCGCTCGCGGCGTGCTGCCGCGCGTCGTGTGGCGGGTCCCCGACCGCGCGCAGGTGCTCGCCGCCGACCAGCGCCGGCTGCTCGCGCAGCCCGAGACGTGGACGTCCAAGCTCCGGACCGGCTACCTCTTTGTCGGCGGGATCCCGGCCTCGGACCCGCGCTACGGGAACTCGCCCGTGCTCGGCCGCCGCGCGGCGGCGGAGATCGCCCGTCGCCGCGAGCTAGCGCCCGTGCCCGACCCGCTCGAGCCGAGACACGTGTTCCGCGTCGGGCCCGCGCGCGAGCGCCCCCGCGAGCGCGGGCGGGCGCTCGCCGATGCACGGGCGGGCGCGAGCGATCGGCCGGATGGCCCGCCCGCCCCGGGCGGTCGCTGAGGCGGCAGTGTGACCCACGTCAGTGACGGCGGCAGCCTCGATGCGAGGCTCAGAGCATGCTCTCGAGCGTCCTCGAACATCCCGCCACGCTCCTCACCTCGGTCACCGAGCTCGACGGCGTGCGCATCGGCCTGCGACTCGCCCGGCGCAACGACGCCGCGGCAGTCCGCGAGTTCCTCGAGCACCTGTCGCCGGAGAGCAGGATGCGCCGCTTCGGCGCCGCGACCCCACGAGTCGCGTCCTCGCTCGTGCGCCACTTCACCGCGCCCGACGGGCACGGCCGAATCGTGGTCCTTGCCACCGCGCCGATCGACGGCACCGAGCGCGTCGTCGGCATCGCCGACGTGGCCTTTCTCCGCGCGGACGCCGCCGAGGTCGCCTTCGTCGTCGCCGACGAGCTGCACGGGCGCGGCCTCGGCCGGCTCCTCGCCGAGGCAGCGGCTGGACTCGCCGCACGCCGGGGCGCGCGGCGCCTACGAGCGGACATTCCGCTCGGAGGACAGGCGGCGCTCGCGATCATGCGGAGCCTCGGGCCGACGGTCGCGAGTGTCGAAGACGGGGCGTCGGTCGCCGTCACGGTGCTGCCCGTGCCGGACGAGTGGCCCGCCTCGCGGGCACACGAGCGTCGCGCGAGCTGACCCGGCCGCAGCGCGGACTCGCGCCGGCGGTGAACAGTCAGCCGGGCGAGACGCCGTCCGGGTCGGGAGAATGACGCCGTGACCTCCGGACAGCCCCCCGCCACGCTCGAGTCGCACAGCCCGGCGACGAGCGAGCTGCTCGGCACGGTTCCGCGCGCGGATGCGGCCGCGATCGGCACCGCGATCGCCGACGTTGCGTCCGTGCAACCGGCGTGGGCGGCGGTGCGGCCGTCCGACCGCGCGCGCTACATGCGGCGCGCCGCGCAGGTGACCATCGACTCGATGGAGGAGCTCGCCGAGCTGATCGCGCGCGAGAGCGGCAAGGCGCGGACCGAGGCGTCGACCACCGAGCTGCTCCCGACCGTCGACGCCCTGCACTGGATCGCCGATCGTGGACCGCGGCTGCTGCGCGACGAGCGCGTCCGCCCGCGACAGGTCTACCTGCTCGGCAAGCGCCACCGCCACGTGCGCGAGCCGCTCGGGATCGTCGGCGTCGCCTCGGCGCCGGCGCGGCCGTGGCTCGAGCCGCTCGTGCAGGTCGCGATCTTGCTCATGTGCGGCAACGGGGTCGTGCTGCGGCCGGCGCCCGAGACGCCGCTCGTCGGCGCGCGGGTCGAGCGCGCGCTCGTACGCGCCGGTGTTCCCGAGGGGCTCGTGCGCGTCGTTCACGGCGGCGACGAGGTCGCCGAGGAGCTGGCCGCGGCCGACGGTGTCGCCAAGGTCTTCTTCTCCGGCGAGGCCGCCGCCGGGCGGCGCGTCGAGGCCGTGTGCGCGCGGGCGGGCAAGGACGTCGTGCTCGAGCTCGGCGGCGACGACCCCCAGCTCGTGCTCGCCGACGCGCGGCTAGAGCACGCCGTCGCGGGGACTCTGTGGGGAGCGTTCGCGGGGGGCGGGCAGCCTTCGGGCTCGATCGCGCGGGTCCTCGCGGCGCGCGAGTTGGCCGATCCCTTTCTCGAGCGCCTCGTGGCCGGCGCGTGCTCCCTCCGTCTCGGCGACCCGCTCGACCCGCGCACCGACCTCGGACCGCTCGTCTCCACCGACCGCGCCGCCCACGCCCAGGAGCTCGTCGACGAGGCCGTCGCAGAGGGGGCGGCGCTGCACTGCGGGGGGCGAGTGGCCGAGCGCGGCGCCCTGTTCGCGCCCACCGTTCTCACGGGCGTCACGTCGACGATGCGGATCGCTCGCGAGCCCGTGGCCGCGCCCGTGGTCACCTTCGCGCCCGTCGCCTCCGAGGAGGAGGCGGTCGCCCTCGCCAATGGCTCGCCGTATGCGCTCGGCGCGTCGGTGTGGACCCTCGACCGTTCCCGCGGCGAGCGGATCGCGCGCCGGCTTGAGGCGGGGATGGTGTGGGTCAACGACCACCGCTACTCGTACGGCGCGGTCGAGAGCGTGTGGGGCGGGCGGGGTGCGTCGGGCCGCGGCCGCGTGCACGGCGACCCCGGCTTCCGCGAGTGCGTCGAGACGAAGCTCGTCGCCGGCGGCGGCTCGCGCCTGCCGCGGCCGTGGTGGCCCCCCTACGAGGATTCGCTCGGAGCGGCCGCCGAGGCTGGCGCTCGTCTCCTCTACGGCCGCGAGGAGCAGCGCTGGCCGGCCGTGCGCGCCGGCGCCGCCCCGCTCGCGCGAACTGCCGCGAGGATGCTGCGCGGCCCGCGGCGCTGAGTCGCCGCGCGACCTACGCCGCCGCGCGCGAGACCGGTGTGAGCCGCAGCCGATCCGGCAGGAACGGGATGACCGCGCGCTTGACGTACTCGGCGCCGCCCGCGACGAGCGCCTTGCGGACGAACACCGGCGGGAGCAGGAAGAAGCCGTACTGGCGGCGGATCTCGTCGGGCAGGAGGGCGACGGTGACGAAGTTGACCGTCTCGACGAGCGGGCGGGCGACCCACGGCAGTGGCGGCTCGAGCACGATCTGGCGGGCGCGCGTGCGGGCCCAGTCGGTGACCACGAGCGTGCCACCCTCGAGCATCTCGCGCTTGTACTCGCGTAGGTCGACGAGCGTGTCGGGCATGTCGGCGTCGCGTAGGCCGAACAGCCGGCCGACGATCTTGTAGTCGTCCCAGTAGGCCGCCTGCTCGCGCTCGCTCAGGCCGCGGACGTACTTCGGATAGACGACGAGCCCCGAGTCGACGAGCGTGAAGAGGATCCACAGGAGCAGGTCGGGCTGGTCGGCGCGGTACGGCGTCCCGGCGGCAAAAGGGCCTGCGTTCTGTTTGAGCCGCCCGCGCACGCGCGCGTGCGCCGCGCGGACGTGCGCGGTCACTCGATCGGCGTCCTCGCGCGTGCCCCAGCCGATAGTGCTCATGACCTCGGCGGTGCGCGCGAGCCGGTCGTAGGGCTCCTCAAGGCCCGCCGAGTGGGCGAGGAGCCCGGAGACCGCCAGGGGGTGGGCGGCCTGCATGAGCAGCGCGCGCGGGCCCGCGAGCACCATCGCCCGCTCGCGGTGCATGCGCCGGAGCATCGAGGCGTCGGTGAAGTACCCCTGCTCCATCCTGGACAGGTTACGGCGCGTACACTCCTACGGACCATGCCGGCCCAGGCCTACAGCGGCAAGGAGTGCATCTGTCAGTTCCGGCGCGGGATCTGCGACCAGACCTGCGTGCAGGGGATGCTCGATACGCCGTTCTACATCGCCTGCCTCAAGCTCACCGGGCGTCGCTGCCTCGTCGTCGGCGGAGGCGAGGTCGGCCTCGAGAAGGTCGAGGGCCTACTCGCCTGCGACGGCGACGTCACCCTCGTCGCCCCGGACGCCGTCCCCGAGCTCGAGGCGCTCGCGGCGGAGGGTTCGATTCACTGGGAGCGGCGCGAGTACCGCTCCTCCGACCTCGAGCGCACGTTCATCGCCATCGCCGCGACCGGCGACACCGACGTGAACATCCGCGTGTGGGAGGAGGCGGAAGAGCGCGCGATGCTCGTCAACGTCGTCGACGTCCCGCCGCTGTGCAACTTCATCCTCCCGGCGATCGTGCGCACGGGACCGCTCGCCATTGCCATCTCGACCGCCGGCGCCTCGCCCGCGCTCGCGAAGCGCATCAAGGCGGAGATCGCCGAGGAGTACGGCGAGCCCTACGCGCGCCTGGCCGAGCTGCTGAACGAGGTTCGCGGGTGGGCGAAGGGAACGCTCCCGACCTATCAAGACCGCAAGCAGTTCTTTGAGTCGATCGTCGGCGGCGATCCCGACCCGGTCGAGCTCCTGCGCCGCGGCGACGAGCTCACCGTGCGCGAGCTGATCGTGCGCGCCCAGGCCGAGGCGGAGGCGCGTCTCGCCGGCGCCATGACGGCAGCTTAAGCGCGGATCCGACCGGCTGGCCAACCCGGGCCCGATTGCCCGAGCCGGCCGCCGGCGCTCAGCTCGTCCGCAGCAGCCGGTTGAAGAACGAGCGGTAGCGCTGGAGTGCGAGGCGCAGGTCCTCGGTAGAGGCCTCGCCGCCGCCAGCCCACTGCGCCTCGAGGTTCCTACGCTCTTGCGCGAAGCCGTCGGCCAGGCGCTGCATCACCTCGGCCACGAGGGCGTCGGCGTCCTGCACGCAGCGCTGCGGCTCGTCGACGAAGCCGACCTGAACGTCCTGCCAGCGGCGCTCGAAGTCGCTCGCGTCGTTGTCGGAGAGGAGCGGCGTCGAGCCGTCGCCGCCCGCCGCGGCCTGGCCGCCTGCCGGCCCACCGCCCGCCTCGGCGGTCACGGCACCGCCGCCGCCCGCGAGACCACGCCCTGCGCCCGTGCCGGCTTCGGGATGGCCGCCGCCCGCGGGCGCGCCACCCTCGCCCATCTCGTGTCCGCCGCCGGCTCCGCCGGCGCCGCCCATCTCTCCTGCTCCGCCCTGCCCGGCCCCGCCGGAGCCGACGCCCTGCTCTGCGCCCGGGGCGCCCGCACCGCCCTGCTCCGCACCCGCGCCGCCGGTCGCGACGCCCGGCTCGCCCGTGGCACCCCCCGGAGGCGCGCCGGCCCCGCCCCCGCCCGCACCGGCCTGCGCCGGGTCTCCGGTCGGCCCCGGCTCGGCGGGCGACTGGGGCTGCCACGTCTCGCCGCCGGCTCCGCCACCGCCCGAGCCGATGTCGTCGGTGTGCACGCGACCTTCGTGCTCTCGCTCTGTCATCGGACCTCCTCCCGGTGGCCGCCGGCCCCCGTTTCGCCTTGGGTGGCGCCCGCGCCCTCGCGGCGACCGCCCTCGCCTCCATGCCTGTCGCCGGTCACGTTCGTCTCCAGTAGCTCCTCGAACAGCGCGCGGTAGTGGACGGTGGCCTGGCGTAGATCTTCCGTTCCCGCCTCGCCGCGCTCGTTGCGCTCGGCAATATGGCCGGCAGAGCGGTAGTTCTCGACCACGTGCGGGTGATCGACGGAGATGTCGTCGGCGCGCTGGTCGAAGTCCTCGACGGGATAGCCGCGCTGGCGCATGACCTCCTTGACGAGGTGGTCGGACTCGCGCACCGCCTCCTGCGGCGCGTCGACGAAACGGCCCTGCACCCGCCGCCACTCCTCGGCGAAGCGCTGCTGCTGGTCGGGCTCGAGCGGGCGAATGTCGAGGCCCTCGCGGCGCTCCTGGCGCTCGGTCAGATTCTCCTCGGCCTCCTTGCGGCCGCCGTGCTGGTCGACGGCGCGGTCGTACTCGGGCCCGAAGCGGTCGCGCAGCTGCTTCGACCGGCGGTTTTTTGCCCCGAGCCGCGCCGCCACGAGGCCGCCGACGAGCAGCAGCACCACGACCACGACGATCAGGATGATGATTCCCGTGTCCACGTTTGCGTTCCTCCTCCGGTGTGCGGAGGTCCATCCCCCCGCGTGGGGTCGAGCATGCCCCTCGGCCCGAGCCGGAAAACGCCGCGTCGACGAACGGCGGCGCTTAGACTCGACGCGTGGGGGCCGAGCGACCGACCCACCTCGACGAGGGCGGCGCCGCCCGCATGGTCGACGTGGGCGACAAGGCGGTCACCGATCGGCGCGCCCGCGCGCGTGCCCGGGTGCGCATGAGTCCCGACACGGCCTCGGCGGTCGCCCGCGGCGACGCCCCCAAGGGAGACGTCGTGACGGTCGCGCGCATCGCCGGAATCCAGGCGGCCAAGAGAACGGCGGAGCTCGTGCCGCTGTGTCATCCGCTGACGCTCTCGCAAGTGGACGTGCGCCTCGAGCTGCGACCCGAGTCGGGAACGGTCGAAATCGAGGCAGAGGCGAGCACCTCGGCGCGCACGGGCGTCGAGATGGAGGCCATGTGCGCCTGCTCGGTCGCCGCTCTGACCGTCTACGACATGGTCAAGGGGCTCGAACGCGGCGTCGCCATCGAGGCGGTGCGTCTCGTCGAGAAGACAGGGGGCCGCGAGCCCTGGCGCGAGGTTGACACGGGCGTCCCGTCGGGGTAGAGCTGGCACCGTGAACCCGCGACAAGCCCTGAGGTCGCCCGCCACCGTCGCCGCGCTGATCGGGGCGGTCGCCGGTGTGCTGCTCCTGCTGACGCTCTTTATGTCGTGGGCTCAGATCAGGTGCGCGCGCGAGCCGTGCCCGTACCCCACGGGGTGGGAGACCCTCGAGGTGCTCGCCGTCGTCATCGCCGTGCTCGCCGCCGCGGCGGTCGTCGTGGCGGTCCTGAGCGTGCTCGGTCAGACGGCGCGCACAGGCCTCGTGCTCGCGGCCATCGGCGGCCTCGCGGCGCTCCTCATCATCCTCGCGCCCCTCGTCGACGGCGCGAGCAAGGCGGAGGTCGACTTCGGCGGCGGCTGGACGCTCGGGCTGCTGACCGCGTTTGCGGTGCTCGTGAGCGGCCTTGTAATCTGGGTGCTGAGCTCGGGAATCCTCGAGGGCGAGGAGTAAAGGGCTCGCCGCCGGGCGCTGCGGCGTTCGCCGCGTTCGCGCTCTTCTCAGCTCCCGCCCGAGCCGTCGCCGCCGGCGGCCGAGCGCGCCGCCGGCGCGTGGACCGGTGCCACGGGCGAGCGGGCCAGCTCGCGCTCGAGATCGTCGAGGGACTGGCGCAAGGTGCGCACACGCTCGGCGAGCACCACCTCATGGGCGTGCTCGTCGTTCGACGGGTCCTCGTCTGCGAGCTCGCGCTCGGCGCGCGCGAGCTCGAGCGCCCGCGCCTCCTCCATCGAGTTGATGACGATCCCGATGAAGAGGTTGAACAGCAGGAACGCGGCGAGCAGCGCGAAGGAGACGAAGTAGACGACGGTCCACTCCGACAGCTCGCGGCCCATCTCGAGGTTCTCGGGCAGGTTCTCGAGCGTGAGCATCACGAACAAGTTGAGCATCGCGCTGCCAATCGTGCCGAAGCGCTCGGGGTCGTGGCCGTCGAAGATGACCCAGCCGACCATCCCGTACACGAACAGCAGCAGCAGCGTGAGGATCGCGAGGCTGCCCACCGCGGGCAAGGCCCGGCCCACGGCGACGACGAGCGCGCGCAGCTCGCGCAGGAGGCGGACGACGCGGATCACGCGCATGAGCCGCGCGAGCCGGAGCAGCGTCGAGTTGGTCCCGAGCCCGGGCACGAACGCCGCGCCGACCACGATGAAGTCGAAGACGTTCCAGCCGTTCGAGAAGTAACGCCGCGGACTGCCTCCGGCCGCTACGAACCGGATCGCCAGCTCCACGACGAAGATGGCAAGGCACGCGTCGTTGAGTGCGTGCAGCAGGCCGCCGTGGCGCTCGGCGACCGACTCGTAGGTGCCCGCCCCGAGCACCACCGCGTTAGCAATAACGACGGCCATGATCGTGCGGTCGAAGGCGGGATGCTCGGACAGGCGTCGCGCGCCCTCGACGACGGCGCCCGGGCGCGGGCGGGCGGCGGCGGTCCGGCTCATGCGGCGCAATCGTAGGGAGGGGGCGACTCACCTACCCTGAACGCGTGCGCGCCGCCGTTCTCACCGTGTC